>JBDLRZ010000031.1:0-10693 GCA_039799785.1 Bacillota bacterium
TTACAAACGGTGACGGCCTATCAACATGATTTGGAATTATATTTTCGTTTTCTTTTTAAACAATCTTGGTTATTCGATCAAATCCAATTGAAAGATGCTCGTGCGTTTTTAGCAAACCAAGTTCAACAAGATTTAAATCCAAAGACATTAAAAAGAAGAGTGGCAACCCTTAAACATTTTTATCAATATTATGTGGATCAAGGTTTACTACCCATCAACCCCTTTGCCTTGATTCGCACACCCAAAGTTGCCAAAACTTTACCGACCACGATTGATGAACCTCAAGTTCAACAAGTGTTAAACCATCCTGTAGAAGAAGCATCGCGATTGATGATGCGAGATTTAGCCTTAGTTGAATTGCTATACGGATCAGGTTTACGGGCGAGTGAAGTAGTGAACCTCACGATTCAAGATGTGAATTTGCCACAACGGATGTTAAGAATTCTTGGTAAAGGTAATAAACAAAGACTGGTGCCGATTACCAAACCTTGTCAGCAAAGTGTATCGCTCTACCTCAAAGATGTCCGTCCTCTGTTGATTCAGACTTTGGAAGCAAGCCAATTAACCAATCATGTTTTTTTAAACCATCATGGAACCAAACTCACGGTAAGAGGACTCGAGTATATTCTTTCACAATTGGCAAAACGCTCAGGAATTGCTTTACATATCCACCCACACCAATTAAGACATACTTTTGCTACCCAATTACTCGATAATGGTGCCGATTTAAGAACCATTCAAGAGTTATTAGGCCACACTACCATTAATACCACCCAAATTTATACCCATGTCTCGAAAGAAGCATTACAAAAAGAATATCGCGCTGCCCATCCTCGAGCATTCAAAAAGAAGTAAACTTTATTTGATATTCCCCTAAATTGTGCTAAAATTAGCCTGCTCTAACGAAAGTTAGGGACAACACACATCATGAATTCAACTACCATGTCTAACTACGGTTAGGGTGGTTGTCAGAAGTGATGGAGGCAAAACAAATAGGAGGTTTCACCCATGAGTGAACAAAAAAAGGAAGGCGTTTTACCTGCGGTCAATAGCACCGAAAACAAAGACGCAATGGCTGATGTCGTCCGTTCTTCTACTGAACCGATTATCTCGATGAAGAAGCTTGCTGCGGCTGGGGTCCAATATGGTCACCAAATGCGTAAGTGGAATCCAAAAATGGCGAAGTTTATCTATACTTCAGACCGTGGGATTTACATCGTTGACTTAAAAAAGACCGTAACCAAGATTGAAGAAGCATATAACAAATTAAAAGAAATCGTCACCAATAAAGGCACCGTTTTATTCGTTGGTACGAAAAAACAAATTCAAGTTGTCATTAAGGAAGAAGCTTTACGTTCAGGTTCCTTTTATATTAATACCCGCTGGTTAGGCGGAACGTTAACCAATTTCCGTACAATTCTAGGACGGATTCGTTACTTGAAAGACTTAGAAGCACAAGAAGCCAATGGCACATTAAACCTCTTACCAAAGAAGGAAGCTAATGACTTACGTAAAATGAAAGAAAAGCTTTTAAAGAACCTTGAAGGTATTAAAGAAATTCGTGGTTTACCAAAAGCAGTATTCGTTGTTGATCCAACCATCGATCACAACGCTGTTGCCGAAGCCCGTAAATTAAACATCCCAGTTTTTGGTATCACCGATACAAACTGTGATCCAGATTTAGTTGATTATCCAATTCCTGGAAACGATGATGCAATTGGTTCCGTTCGTTTAATCGTTCAAACGATTGCTGATGCAATTGTGGAAGCCAAAGGTGGCGTCACCGTTGTTGCTTACACCAAAGATGAAGACTTTATTGCAAAGATTGCTGCTTTAAAAGAAGCAACAAAACCACAAGAAAGATCATATGGACCTCGTCCAGATTATCGTAGTCATTCAAACTACACACCTTCATCGCAACCTGCATCGACTGCTCCAGTCAGCAAACCAACTCCAGCTCCAACCCCAACGCCAGTCGCAGCACCTGCAGCACCCGTTGCCGCAGCTCCAGCTCCTGCAGTAGATAAGAAACCAAGAGCTCCACGCAAACCAAAAATTGAAGCGAAGGAAGAATAAACATGGCCGATATTATTGCGTTAATTAAAGAATTAAGAGAACGCACTGGTGCAGGCATGATGGACTGCAAAAAAGCATTATTAGAGTCCAACATGGATGTTGCAAAGGCTCAAGCTTGGCTTCATGAAAAAGGTGTCCTAAAGGCTGCAAAAAAAGCTGATCGCGTTGCAGCAGAAGGTTTATCACTCGTCTATTTGAATGGTCAACAAGGTTTACTTCTTGAAGTGAACTGTGAGACCGATTTCGTGTCACGCGGTGATGCTTTTCGAAAACTCTTGAACGACACGGCTGCCATTATCTTACAAAATAAACCAACCACTGTTGAACAAGCCAATACGTTAACGGCAAATTTGTTTACTGAAGCTACCGTTAAAATTGGTGAAAAATTATCATTAAGACGATTCGCATTAATGGTGAAACAACCTAATCAATTCTTTGGACAATATGTTCATATGAATGGGGTGGTCTCTTCACTCGCGATTGTCGAAGGTGGTTCACAAGCGTTTGCAGATCAACTCGCCATGCATATCACAGACCGAAACCCTTTATATCCAAGTTTAACGAATGTTCCAGTTAATCTCATCAAAGAAGAAACTGTAAAACAACAAGCTTTGGTTAAAGAAGATCCCAAGTATGCAAACAAACCTGAAGCGATCTTAAGTAAGATTGTTGAAGGTAAAGTGAATACGATGTTCAAGGAATCTTCATTAGATATGCAACCCTTTATGTTTGCTGAAAATGAAGAACCAACCAAGGTATTCTTAGATAAACATCAATCCAAAGTCCTTCAATTTGCTCGATATAAAGTAGGCGAAGGCATTGAGAAGAAAGTTGCCGATTTCGCAAGTGAAGTTATGTCGCAAGTTAAAAACACTCAATAAGAGTGTTTTTTTCTATATAATGGAGGAAATATGAAACGAATCGTCATCAAATTATCAGGGGAAGCCTTAGCAGACACCAAAGAAAAAACCATTTTAGAAGCATTACATTTATCCACAGTTGCAAAGGCCATCAAAACCATTCAATCGAAAGGTTTAGAAGTTGCCGTGGTCATTGGTGCCGGGAATATTTGGCGTGGTAAACTTGCCACATCCATCGGTATCGAATCTTCCACTGCAGATTACATGGGGATGTTGGGAACCATTATCAACTCACTCGCATTACAAAGTGCTTTGGAAAATGAAGGTGTTCAATGCCGAGTTTTATCTTCAATTCACGTTGAACAAGTTGCAGAAAATTATATTCGACGTCGCGCCATTCGCCATTTAGAAAAAGGCCGTGTGGTTATTTTTGCAGGTGGCACAGGTAGTCCTTATTTTTCAACGGATACCACCGCTTCATTACGAGCCATGGAAATTCATGCTGACACTATCTTTATGGCAAAAAATGGTGTTGCCGGGGTTTTTGATGCAGATCCCAAAACCAATGGTAATGCCAAGTTAATTAAACACTTAACGTTTGATGAAATGCTCAATAAAAAACTTGCGGTCATGGACCTTACAGCCGTTTCATTAATTAAAGATTCTTCGATTGTGATTCGCGTCTTTGACATGAAAGATACCCATAACTTAGTGAATGTGATTAAAGACGAAACCATAGGAACCACCATTAAAAAAGGAGCTTAAGACAAGATGGAAGCACTTGCAATAGAAGCCAAAGTGGCGATGGATAAAACCCTCGTTGCATTACAATCTCAATTTAATACATTAAGAACTGGAAGAGCAAACGCCTCATTACTTGATCGCGTCTTGGTTGACTATTATGGTGAACCAACACCAATTAACCAAATTGCCAGCATTGCTGTTCCTGAACCACGACAATTATTGATTAAACCTTATGACAAAGGTGATTTGAAAGCCATCGTAGAAGGCATTAACAAGGCTGAAATAGGCATCAATCCGATTGCTGAAGGAGATAGTATCCGTTTAGTTCTTCCTGCTTTAACGGAAGATCGCCGTAAAGATCTTGCCAAACAAGCAAAACGTATGGCTGATGAAGCCAAAGTTGCCATTCGCAACGTCCGTAAAGATTTCTTAGCCTTGGTGACGGATGATGAATATACCGAGGACCTCAAAAAACGAATCGAAGGCGATATGACCAAAGTTCATGATCAAGTCATTGCCCAAATTGATGCAGCATTCAGCTCCAAAGAAAAAGAAATTCTAACGTTGTAGTCTATAAACATCACAATACACTTGGGGGAAGTTGTATAATTTATTTATGCCAAAAATTCAAAGCAAAACCATGGATGCTCCATTAAAACATTTAGCCATCATCATGGATGGAAATGGGCGATGGGCCAAGGCAAAAGGTCTACCTCGTTTACGTGGGCATCAAGAAGGTGCAAAACGGGTTTTAGAGATCGCAAAAGCCGCTAAAAAGTTGAATATCCCTTATTTATCCTTATTTGCCTTTTCAACCGAAAATTGGCGTCGACCTGTTGCAGAAGTAAATGGATTGTTTAAACTCCTCAATGAATTTGTTAAAAAATATCTTAAAACCCTTCATGAAGATCAAGTTCGATTGGTGATTTCTGGTCAATTAGAAACGTTACCATCTTTAACAAAAGCCTTATTAATGGAAGCCATTGATGCTACCAAATCTTACAACCGATACACGTTAAATATTTGTGTGAATTATGGTGGACAAGATGAAATTATTAGAGCATCCAAAAAAGCGATGCATGCGATACAAAAAGGCGTGTTAAAGGAAGAAGACTTAACGCCTTTAACCTTCCATCAATTCCTTGATTCAGCGATTTTACCACCGATTGATTGCATGGTGAGAACCTCAGGTGAACAAAGAATTTCTAATTTCATGTTATTTCAACTTGCTTATGCTGAACTCATCTTTGTCAATAAAGCATGGCCTGATTTTAAGGAAGAAGAATTATTACTCGTATTAAAACAATTTACGGAACGAAAAAGAAGATTTGGTCAATTATGAATCAACTACAACCAGAATTCCAAAAACGTTTTTCTAATCGTGTGATTGTCGCACTTATTTTAGCTGCACTTGCGATTCCTTCTATTATTATTGGTAGCTGGCTCATCATCCTTTTTGCCTTAGTTGGACTCGTTTTTGCAACACAAGAAATGCTCTCTGTTAAAACAGATTCAACGTATCCATTACCGATTCGAATCTTTGTTTATTTGATGATGGTGATGATGATTTATTATGTCTTTATTTACAATAATTTAACTTCTGTAAGACTTGATTTTTCACAATGGTCATTTGAAACTGGTCTTAACAAACTTGAATTACCGACACTTGTTTTGACGATCCTTGCCCTAACCTTATTCTTTTCTTCGATTACCGATGTCCGATTTAAACTACCTGATGCAACCTATCTCATTACGATGTCACTATTACTATCGCTAAGTTTTCAATCTTTTTTATTCTTAAGATTCTTTCCTGACTTTATATTTGGTGATGTCCCTCGGTCAATGTTTGAAAATTCCTTACTATTACTTTATGCAGGTGTCGGTACGTTTAGTACGGATATCGGCGCTTACTTAGTGGGCACGTTCTTTGGCAAGCATAAAATGAATGTTCGTGTTTCAAAGAATAAAACTTGGGAAGGTTTTTTTGGTGGCCTTGTTAGTTCCTTTATTGTCTCATTCACCTTTGCTTGGATTGCATCCATGCTTGGGAGTCCGTTGCTTCCTTTCTTAACCATGCATCAATGGTATTGGTTGGTGTTGATATCCTTGAGTATGCCCTTGATTGCCACTCTTGGAGACTTTACCTTTTCACTCATTAAACGTGAATTTGGAGTGAAAAACTTCTCAAATATACTAGGCGAACATGGTGGCATCTTAGACCGGGTCGATTCATTCTCCATGGTCGTTTTGGTGGTTGCTCTCCTCATTTCTTTGATTTCAGAATTTTCATATTCGTTGCCGATTTAAATTCACCTTAAATGTTTTTAATTTGTTAAAATATAAGAGTATTTTTTAATTCTTGGAGGTCTAATATGCAAGCAATTATTTCTACCGTATTATTCCTCATTTCATTAGGGGTATTAATTCTGATTCACGAGCTTGGTCACTTCTTAGTGGCCAAGGCTTTTCATGTTTATGTTAAAGAATTTTCAATCGGTTTTGGGCCTGTTTTATTTTCATGGACCAAAGGTGAAACTAAATATGCTTTGAAAGCATTCCCATTAGGCGGATATGTAGCGATGGTGGGAGAAGAAGTATCCACCGATGATCTTAAAATTCCCTTTGAAAGAAGTTTGCTTGGTATTTCAAAACCTAAGCGTGCATTGATCATGTCTGCTGGGATTATTCTGAATTTAGTATTAGCTTTTGTTTTATTTTTTGCATCAAACTGGGGCTTTACGCAACGAACACTCACCAATCAAATGGTGATTACCGAAACGTCTGTTGCCGATGAGGCTGGCATCGAAAACGGAAATGTATTGGTGTTTAGCAATTTAAACAATGGAACGATTCCTGTTAACACGGATGAAGGTGATACGACTTATTATTTATATTTGAATGAATTTCAAACCTATGAAGATACGTTAGGGGATTTATTGAATGTCGGAAAAGTGGTCGATGGTTCATTTGTGCCATATGTCATCGATTCAGAAACGGATTTTATTGAATTTGCTTTGCCTGTCAGAACCTATACCGATAGCACAACGTATACTGAAGCAAATGTTTTGATTCGCCTTGATGCGGTTGTGACCGATTCAGGGTTTGAATTTGAATCTTTAGGGATTGGCTTTTATGTGATTATGACGGATTACACCTTTACAGAAGCGATAGTCGAAGCAGGTCGTGATTGGTGGCGAGGCGTAACATTGATTATCAATACCGTGATCAATTTATTCCAAGGTCAAAATCTTGATCAAGTCGGTGGCATTGTTGCTATTTTTTCGACAACATCATCGATCCTTAACAATTTAGGTTTAGGATCTTACATTTTTATTTGGGGTCTTATTTCTGTCAACTTAGCAGTCTTTAATTTATTACCATTTCCTGGTTTGGATGGTTGGCATTTAATGGTCATTACGATTGAAGGCATCTTTAAAAAAGAAATTCCAGCGTCGATTAAAAACTCAATTTCATTAATTGGCTTTTTTATCTTAATGAGCTTGATGGTGTTTTTATTAATTAAAGACATTTTGGCATTAGTCTTGGTGATTTAAGATGCAAGATCAAATGGTTCGGTTTTTACAAAGTATTGGATTAACCGATCCAGAACGTTTTGACATGCAATTTGAAGGCGTGACCAAGAATCCCCTTAAACCACAACAATGGGACATGATTGTCACCAAAGATACAGCTTGGACGTATGATTTACTTGAGCCTTTTCTTGCAGGCATCAGTCAATTAAACTATCCAACTCATTTTACGTTCACATATCGCCAACAACCCACCTTAGCATCGATGCTGCAATTAATGATGGATTGGTATCACGTTCAATTTCGCCAACCATATGGTCGCCTGCCTTTACTGAATGGAAACTCGATTACGATTACCTATCCCAATCAAGACGCCTTTGATCAAGAAAAATCGATGTGGACGCAATTGAATGATTTATTTATTTTCTTAAATTATCCATTAGTGTTTAAACATAAAATTCTTCCTCGTGTTGCCGAAGTCAATCAAGAAAAAGTTGATCAACTTCAAGAACAAGTAAAGGCTGTGATTGCTTCACGCATTGAAGATGAAGAACAAGATCTCTTCATGCGGGAACACCTCGAGCGCATCAAAGAAGCTGAAATTCAACTTGCCATCAGTTATGAACAAGATGTGAAACAACAAGTCAATGTCGAGGCTAAGAAGAAACTTCGCCAAAAGGGTGAACATGTCCCCATGGCGATTCAAGATATCAAACTCAATAGCGGACATGTTGAAGTCATCGGTTCCATTTATAATTTGTTCCGCAGAGAATTTAATGGCAATCTTGTCATTCGTTTTGTATTAGCAGAAGGATCTCACGCTATCCTTGCTTCTATCAATGATCGCGATGCCGATATCGAGGTTGCCTTATTACAAAGCTTACAAGAAGGTGATCGTATTCGCGTTCGTGGTGGCGTTGCCCTCGATCAAATCAATCAAGAGCCACGTATTTTTATTAAAGAATTAGTCAAAGTGAATCCGTTACCGATGCGCGAAGATACAAGCACTCGTAAGCGAGTTGAATTACATCTCCATACCAAAATGTCGACGATGGATGGAGTCGGTGATATCGATGCTTATTGTGCATTAGCAAAGCACATGGGGCATGATGCGATTGCGATTACGGATCATGGTGTTGTTCAAGGTTTCCCTGAAGCGCAAGCGGCGGCTAAAAAGCATGGTCTAAAAATGATCTATGGTTCAGAACTTTACATGATTGATGAGAATATTTCTCACATCATGAATCCAAGTCAAACCTCTTTGCAAAAAACCGATTATGTTGTCTTTGACTTAGAAAGCACAGGTTTATCTTCACGGTATGATCGCATCATTGAAATTGGTGCTTTACGTATTCGACAAGGGGCGATTATTGATCGCTTATCGATGCTATTACATCCGGGTGATGTCCAGATTAGTGCTGCTGCAAGTGAGGTCAGTGGCATCACTATGACGATGTTGGATGGTCAACCCACTTTTGCTTCCATCAAAGATAAAGTCTTACAATTTTTTAAGGATGCCGTTGTTGTGTCCCATAATGCGCCCTTTGATATGGGATTTATGGTGACTGCTTTTGATCGACTTGGTATCAGTTTTAAACCACCTGTGATTGATACCTTAACTTTATCGCGATATTTATATCCTGAGGCGAATAGCCATCGGCTTGGTGCTCTCGCAAAAAGATTGGGCATTACATATGAAGAAGATAAAGCCCACCGCGCCATTTATGATGCAGAGGTCTTAGTCTCGATTTGGGAAGCGTTACGGCAAAAAATCATGGTCGAGCATCGTATTCAACTTCACCAAGATTTAAAAGAATTAAATCAAGTGAATACGCTTTCTAAAAATCTAAGAAGTTATCATGTAACGGTCTTGGCCAAAAATACCAAGGGTTTAAAAGCGCTTTATGAACTGGTGTCAGAAAGTCATCTTAACTATTTTGCAGATATTCCACGAACCCCTCGTGACTTGCTTTTAAAACATCGTGAGCATTTATTAATAGGCTCAGCTTGTTTAAATGGTGAAGTATTTGAAACCGCAAAAACAGGATCGCGTGAAGCCCTCCAAAAAGTGATGGCGATGTACGACTTTATTGAAATTCAACCACTAGAGCAATACGATTATTTAATTCATATCGGCACCTTACCATCTCAAGACATGGTGAAGACTTTATTAAAGGAAATCATCACTGTTGCCAAAGATTTAAAGAAGATGATTGTCGCGACAGGTGATTGCCATTACGTTAATCCTGACGATCATTTAATTCGAGATGTTTACATTTTCGCTAAAGGTTTAAAAGGTGTGAATCACCCGATGAATCCGTATTTCCGAAAAGATTTACCTAAGTTTGAAAATCCGCATCAGCATTTTCGTTCCACAACTGAAATGCTGGATGCTTTTGCCTGGTTAGGAAAAGAAGAAGCTGAACAAATGGTCATCGATCAACCCAATGCGATTGCAAAGATGATTGAAAAAATGGAACCGATTCAATCGACACTTCGTACACCTGCGATTGAAGGTGCAGACAATATGTTAAGAGAGATTTGTTTTCAAAAAGCACATGCGCAATACGGCAAGGTTTTACCCCCACTGATTCAAGAACGGTTAGAGACTGAATTGAATGGGATTATTAAATCTGGTTATGCCGTCATTTATTACATCACCAGTAAAATCATTGCCCAAGCCAATGAAAAAGGTTTTATTGTGGGTTCGCGAGGTTCAGTTGGAAGTTCATTTGCGGCAACGATGGCCGGTATCACAGAAGTGAATCCATTACCTCCGCATTATTATTGCTCGCAATGTCAGTACGTTGAGTTTAATCAAGATGCTAAATTTAAATCTGGTTTTGATTTACCTGTCAAATTATGTCCTGAATGCGGTCACTTACTCAAGAGTGATGGTCAAAATATTCCCTTTGCAACTTTCTTGGGATTTAATGCGAATAAAGTTCCGGATATCGATTTAAATTTTCCTCGGGATTATCAATCCCTTGCCCATGAAGCGACCAAAACTTTATTAGGTGATCATCAAGTATATCGAGCAGGAACGATTGAAACCGTTGCCGAAAAAACGGCGTATGGATATGTTAGAGGCTACTTTGAAACGATGGGTGAAGATCTCAGTAAACTCAAACAAGCTGAATTAACATATCTCGCTAAAAAAGCTGAAGGGGTTCGTAGAACTTCTGGTCAACACCCTGGTGGGATTGTTGTGGTCCCTAAAGAATTTAGTGTCTATGACTTCACGCCAATTCAACGGCCTGCTGATAATTTAGAAACCAATATTGTCACCACGCATTTTGCTTTTGATTCACTCCACGATGCTTTATTAAAATTTGATATGTTAGGCCACGTTGATCCGATGGCATTAAAAATGAATGCGGATTTAACGGGGATGAAGATTGATGACATTCCATTAAATGACCCAGATGCATTAAAGTGTTTTGCTTCAGACACCGTATTAAATCGTAAAGAAAAATATGTAGA
>JBDLRZ010000032.1:0-9641 GCA_039799785.1 Bacillota bacterium
AGTTTATTTATGCACGAAGACGCCATACAAAAAGGGCAACGTGTTTTAATTTTAGATGATGTGCTTGCAACAGGAGGAACCTCCGTTGCGATCGCTAACTTAGTCAAACGATTAGGTGGTAATGTGATTAGTTTTACTTTCTTGATTAACCTTACATACTTACCTGGAGAAGCCAAACTAAAACAACATGGCTTTCCAGTAGACTTTGTTTTATCCTATTAACCTTCTTCACCGAATAATCGATCACCAGCGTCCCCTAAACCAGGCACAATATAACCTTTTGAATTGAGTTGTTTATCTAAAGACGCTAAATATATATTGGTTTCAGGATGTTGTCTTAATACACGATCAATCCCTTCTTGAACAGCCACCAACCCTAAATAGGTGATGAACTTAGCACCTTTTTTCTTGATAAGATCGATTGCTTGAATTAAGGTGCCACCTGTCGCAAGCATGGGGTCTAAAATAAAGACTTCTGTATTGGGTTCAATCTTCGGTAATTTCACCAAATATGAACTCGCTTTTAAAGTTTTTTCATCTCTTACAAAGCCGATGTGACCAACCTTTGCGGTGGGAATCATTTCTGTAAACGCATCTAACATTCCTAATCCTGCACGCATGATGGGAACGACTAAAACATCATTTGCTAGTTGATGCCCAACCATATCAGATACAGGTGTAATAATACCTTTTTTCTCTAATTTAAGATGGTGTGTTGCAGGAAACACAATCATCTGTGTAATTTCTTTAACTAACGTTCTAAAGTAATTGTTATGGGTTTGTTTGTCTCTAAGAATGGTCATTTTGTGATCAATAAGTGGATGCTTCACAATGAATGGATTTTGATTCATGACAGTTACCTCTAAGGACATTGTATTATCTTTCGCAATTCGATTTTGTTAAGATATGGAAGATGAAAAAAGATTATCTTGTATCTGCGATAGCCTTCCAAGGTAAAATTCGAGCAATTGCAACCTCCACTACTCATTTAGTTCAAGAGGGTTGTAGACGCCATCAAACTTTACCGACTGCTTCCGCTGCACTTGGGCGAACCCTCACAGCAGGTCTTTTGTTAGCAAGTAATTTAAAAGGTGAAGAGAAATATACCATTCGTATCGCAGGCAATGGCCCAATTGGAGAAATTGTTGTAGATGCCAATGCATTTGGTCAAGTCAGAGGATATGTCCACAATGGACAAGTTCATTTCCCAGCAAATGCCAAAGGAAAATTAGATGTTGCAAGGGCAGTTGGCTCACAAGGGATGGTTTCAGTGGTGAAAAGTTTTGGATCTGAATATAACTTTACAGGGCAAACACCGCTCGTTTCAGGTGAAATTGCTGAAGATCTTGCATCCTATTTAGTGAACTCAGAACAAATCCCCTCTGCACTTGCATTGGGCGTACTCGTTAATCCAGATGGTCAAATTGCTGCAAGTGGGGGATACCTTATTCAAGCGATGCCGGGTTGTGATGATGCCACACTAAGTAAAATGGAAGAGGTTATCAAAGCTTCAAAACCAATTTCCACATTGTTGTTTGAAGGCATGACACCAGAAGACATTTTAAAAAGCTTAATTCCAGAAAAAGATTTAAATATTTTAGATGATAAAACGCTTGGTTTTAAATGTACGTGTTCTAGAGACCGAACGGAAGCGACTCTCAAACTTCTTGGTAAAGACGAATTAAACGATATGATAAAAGAACAACATGGCGCTGATGTACATTGTAATTTTTGTAATGAACACTACGCTTTTTCGGAACAAGATTTAAAAAATATTATTTTAAAGTTGGACCAGAAACAACATTAAGTTTTTGATAGGCAATAGCAATCTCACTGGCAATTTTTGCATTATGTTTTACTAATGCAATATTACTTTTTAACGAATCACCACCTGTGAGTGCTTTGACCCTTGCAAGTAAAAATGGCGTAAGCGCTGCCCCTTTAATATGCTGTTCATCTGCTTCTTTTGTTGCCGTATGGATTGCAGCATTAATCGTTCTAGCATCCATTTCATAGGCGATTGGAATGGGGTTTGCAATCAATATTCCTTGGGGTAATTTAAGATTATGTTGAGTTTTCATGAGGTGTGCAACCGATGAAGGTTGGTCGCAACGAAGTGATAATTTTAACCCACTTTTTGAATGATAAAACGCTGGAAAATCATCCGTTTGATAACCTACAACTGGGACACCCATGGTTTCTAAATATTCTAATGTTTTGGGTAGATCAAGGATTGCTTTTGCACCAGCAGACACTACGGTGATGGGCATCGTGGCAAAGGCCTCAAGATCAGCAGAGATATCAAATGATGTTTCTGCACCGCGATGAACGCCACCAATACCACCAGTGGCAAAAACCTTGATACCGTTCTTCCAAGCTAAATGCATCGTGGTAGCAACGGTTGTACCACCCGATAATCCCTCAGATAGTACATAAGCTAAATCGCGTTGAGATACTTTTCTTACATTTTTACTTTGTGCAAATCGCGATAACGATTCTTGATTTAAACCAATATGAATCACACCATCTAAAATGGCAATGGTCGCAGGCGTAGCACCTGCATCCAAAACAACTTTTTCAACTGCAATCGCAGTTTCTAAGTTCTCTGGATAAGGCATACCGTGACTGATTATGGTACTTTCGAGTGCGACGACAGGTAAACCTTTTCGTAAAGCTTCTTCAACGTCGTGGGCGATCACTGTTTTCATATGCTTCTCCTTTTATACACTAAATGATTGAAAGTATCGTTGAGCGTCTTTTCTTAAGAACCATCCACTGATGATGATCAACAAAGACTCAATGACCATCAATGAAGTCAATTGAAGATAGATATCTAAACCTTGAAATGGATCAAAGACCAACCATATGAGCGCGCCAATGATTGAAAAACCACCAAAGACAGCAACCAGAGCAGCAAGACTTTGTTTGACCACTTCAACTTCTTGATGAAAGTCAAAACGTGGAAACCAAAGATTGAGATACATAAAAAATATCGAAAGCAAAACTGTAAACAAAACTAACACTACCAAGAATAAAATAAGGGTTAAGATTTCAATTTGAAACAGGATTGCACCAACCAAAGACGTCATCAACACAATCGGTAAGGTGATCAATAAATTAAAATAAATCTTCGAACGAATAATCGTCCACGCTTGAATGGGTAAAGATTTTAATAAATTAATATTTTTACCTTCTAACGATAAACTGACTGCCGGTGTATAAACCGTGGATAAGGCAAATCCAATCACACCAAATATCAACCAAATTGGCTCAATCTGCATAGCTAGCATAAATTGCTTTAATTCTAAAATTGTGTCAGGAACAAATAAACTTACCATCGTGATGATACCCAACATCAAAATACCGAAACCTGTATTTATAAAATACACAGACGTGCCGACAAAGCGTTGCCATTCTTTGATGATAAGGTGCTTCATCACGGATTGAACGTGGTGGGGGATTTTTTCTCGACGCATATAGACGAGATTGGTTCGTCTTTGATTCATATTGAGAAGAGGTCCACTCATCACCAACACAAAGGCAATAAAAATAGAGCTATGTAAAAGTAAAAACAATATGACTAACAATACGTTTGTATTGACGATACCATTGACAAACCAAGACCCCACAACATCAATTTGTTCTAAAAAGGATATCCAAGATTTTGGAAGGATTTCGTTTGAAACAAAATTAAAAAAAGCAAAACTTAAGATAAACAAGACAGAAAATAATGTTTGCAGCACATTGGCATTGATCCACTTTTGCGTTAATTTTCTAAAGATAAATGAAACAAAAGAACCCAATAGCATAAGCGGTACAGGGGCAACCATCGCCATTGGTAAAAATAAAACAAATTGAACGATAGATGCTTCACTCACATACCACCAAACCCCATAGGTAGGCATCACCATGATCAATGCAAATAAATAAACAAACACCAACATCATCGATAGTTTTGCCGCCACAATGATGCGTTGAGAAATCGGTAGAGGACCTAATAAATCAAAGTCCTTATATTGAAATAGATATCCTTGAGCTTGGAAAAAACCAAATAGAAATCCTAATGTACTAAGACTCCCCACAACTTGATAAAGCATTTGGGATAGTCCATCTAAGATGATTAAACCTTGAGCAATTTCATATTGGAGAATGGTGTTGGAAAATGCCGTGACGCCAAATGCATACACCAAAACACCAACCATGAGTACACTTTGAATCTTTGACCGGGCAATTTTCTGACCAAACAAACGACGTAAACTCAACCGTTCCTGAATAAATGTCTTGAACAACAATCCGTGCATCAACTCAACTCCATAAATAATGCTTCAAGATTTTGATTACCTAAAACTTCTTTCGTTAATCCTTGATGAATGATTTTTCCTTGTTTGATGATGGCAATCTTGTTGGTTAGTTTTTCCACAACTTCAAGGACATGGCTCGAAAAGAAAATACTCATCCCAGATTGGGTCATGGATTTAAATGCTTCTTTCAAGACAAAGCTGGCTTTTGGATCAAGGCCAACGAACGGTTCATCTAACAAGAGTAATCGCGGACGATGGACCAAGGCAGCGATTAACGCTGTCTTTTGTTTCATCCCGTGAGAATAGGTACTGATTGGTTGTTTTAAAAAAGGTAACATTTCAAAACTTCCACCATATTGATCAATCAACTGTTGACGATCCTGCATGGAAACCTTAAAGACATCTGCAATAAAATCAATATATTGTCGACCCGTCAATTGTTCATAAAGGTCAGGGTGATCAGGGACATAAGCAATTTTTGATTTAAAAGCCAAGGTATCTTGATTAATATCAAGTCCTTCAAAGGTAATGGTCCCTTGATCTAATTGGTGAATGCCTGAAATGGCTTTTAATAACGTTGTTTTGCCTGCTCCGTTATGACCAACAAATCCAAATAAGTCTCCTGGTTTAATGATAAGTGAAACATCATCTAACGCTTTCTTTTTCTTATCGTAAGATTTGCTCGCGTGTTCAATAATCAACATATTATTTAAGGAGTTTTTGTATATCGCCAGCAATCGCTTCTGGTAGAACAGTTGGGGCGTAACGTTTCACAACCTTACCTTCACGATTCACCAAAAACTTCGTGAAGTTCCATTTGATTTGCGAACCAAATAGATTGAATGTACTCTTCTTTAACCATTGATAAAGTGGGTGCGTGTTTCTTCCATTGACTTCGATTTTTGCAAATGGTCTAAATGAGTTCTTTAGTTTGGTTTCGCAAATCATTGCCGTTTCTTCATCACTTTCTGGAGATTGATCAGCAAATTGATTGCAAGGGAAATCTAAAATTTCAAAACCTTGTTTTTGATAGGTTTGATAAAGTTTTTCTAAACCTTTATATTGTGGGGCTAATCCACAGTGGATTGCTGTATTCACAACCAAGATGACTTTTTGTTCATAAGTTTTTAACGAAACGGGTTTGCCTTGATAGTCTTTAACTGTAAATTGATATATATTCATCGTTTATTCCTCTTTATCATTATAAAGCTTTTGATTTAAGGTATTGGGGAAAATATTTTCGAATGATTTTTTTATGGGCTTCCGGAATCGGAATGGAGTTAAGGGATTGAAGTGCAATCCATTCTCCCTCGTTATCGAGACCACTTTTGACCTTTAATTGATAGACGTCCATCATCCATGTTTGGTGGGTAAATTGATGCTGAAATGCTTGGGGATCGCCAAGATGAATGGGTTTAAAATGATGATTTAAAAGCCACTCCTCTACTTCTTCAATCTTAGTTTCCCATTGAGGAAGCAAATAGAAATCTTTTAATAGATTGGTTTTGTTTTTGCGCATCAAAATTTTATCACCTTGCAAAATCATGAACGTTTTCCATTCTTTGATTTTTACTTTTGTTGTTTTAGTGATAATGGGTAATGCTTCGGGTTTTCCACTTTGAAAAGCATAACAATCTTTTTGAAGGGGACACGTTTCACATGCCGGCTTAACGGGTCGGCAAACCAAGGCACCTAATTCCATCACCGCTTGAATATAGTTCCGTGGATTGGTTTGTTGAACAAGTTTTTGATGGAGATCATTGATATGAAGTTTTGAAGCTGGTAAACGCATGTCTTTTTTTACACCGTAATAGCGACTCAATACACGAATGACATTACCGTCTGTTGCGGGATAAGGTTGATTGTAGGCAATTGCCATAATCGCCCCAGCGGTATAAAGTCCAACACCTGGTATAGCCATCACAGACTCAAAGGTAGAAGGAAATTGTCCTTGGTGATGATCGAGAATATGTCTTGCCCCTTCATGCATCAATCGAAAACGTCGATAGTATCCTAAACCTTGAACTTCAGTCAAAACCTCTTCTAATGAAGCATTGGCAAGGGAACGAATATTGGGGAAATGCTTAAGAAAAGAAGAGTAGTACTTCAATACGGTTTCCATTTGGGTCTGTTGTAGCATCACTTCGCTAATCCAAATCCCATAAGGAGTCGGATGATTTCTAAACGGTAGATCGCGTTGATGTTTTTCAAACCATTTCAGTAAATGAGGAAGGTTCATGCATTCATTATATGCAATTTCACAAATCTATTTTTACGGTTTAACAGGAAAATGACTATAATAACAGCATGAGGTTCCTATGAAAAAAGTTGTCATTATTGGTGGCGGATTGGGTGGCCTATCTGCTGCAATTTCTTTAGCCGCCATTCCTGGATATGAAATTACTGTATTAGAAAAAAATAAGCACCTGGGTGGCAAACTCAATGTTAAAGATACAAAGGGATTTTCGTTTGATTTAGGTCCTTCCATCTTAACGATGCCGCATTTATTTGAAAATTTATTTACCAAGCACAAACGAAAGATGTCCGATTATATTCAAATTGAACCCGTTAGACCCCATTGGCGAAACTTTTTTGAAGATGGAACAACCATTGATTTAACTCATAAAATTGATGACATGTTAACGAACAAAATGTTAACACCCCAAGATTTAGAAGACTTAAAAGCTTACTATGCCTATACTGAAAAAATCTATGGTGTATCCGCCATGGTAGCCTTTGATAATCAGCTAGAAAATACGTGGGAAGCCATGCGTTTTAAACCTTCGGTGAGTATTTTCCAAAACATGGATTACTTTTCTACGATGGATCAAGGCGTTCGTCGCTATATCCGTAATCCTTATTTGATTGATATCCTCAATTACTTTGTTAAATATGTGGGTTCTTCGCCTTATGATGCACCTGCCTTAATGAATCTATTACCGTACATTCAATGGAAATATGACTTGTGGTATGTCAAAGGTGGGATGTTTAATATTTCAAAGGGCATGGTTAAACTGATTCAAGAATTACCGCAAATCAAAATCAAAACAAACTCCGAAGTCACCGCAGTAGCAAAACATAACCAAACCATCTCAAAAATTCACTTAAAATCTGGGCAAACCTTAGATGCCGATCTTGTCATTTCAAATATGGAAGCAATTCCGTTTTATGAAAAGATCACCAAAGAATCAAAAGCTTTTATTGCGAGATACCAAAGGAAATTCGAACCAGCTTGTTCTGGTTTCGCGCTTCATTTAGGTACGGATAAGGTCTATCCTCAACTCGCCCATCACAATTTTTTCTATAGTAAAAACTCAAAGGTAAACTTCAATAATATTTTCCACCGCCACAAATTAAATCCAGATCCAACCATCTACTTAGTCGCACCGATGCGAACGGATCCTTCACAAGGACCTAAAGGTGGAGACATCATTAAAATACTTCCCCACATCCCTTACCTTGATCCAAAACGCCCTTTTACAAAAAAGGATTATCAAACTTTCCGCTTAAATATTTTAGATAAACTAGAACGCATGGGCCTTACTGATTTACGAAAGCATATTGTCGTAGAAGAATTATGGACGCCGGAAAACATTCAAGACATGTATTATTCTAATCGCGGTTCTATTTATGGTGTGGTCGCGAGTAAACATAAGAACATGGGCTTTAAAGTTCCAAAACGCTCAAAACTTTATCAGAATGTTTATTTTGTAGGTGGATCTGTCAACCCCGGTGGCGGCATGCCAATGGTGGTTTTAAGCGGTCAACAAGTCGTTGAACAAATCCTTAAAAACGAAAAGTCATTATAACTTCGTGAGCAATCTTTGAAAGCGAATACGGTTATATCGTTGTAACCAAATCAAAGGCATATTAAAAGCGAATGCGTAGACGACCATAATCATTGCGATCCAAAATTCATTAAAAATAAAGAATGTTACACAAGGTAATATTTGTAGGATGTGTGAATATTCTGCACGTCTTGTTTCTTCAATAAAATGCTGAATATATGATTTTTGAGTGCCAGTTAAATGTTTCTTTTTGAAACCTTGATTAAATAAAGTTGCACCATCAGGAATCCATTTCTTCCAAACACGAATCAACAAAAATCTTTCATAGAATCGTCCATCTTTTTCATATGCTCTTGTTCGATATAACC
This sequence comes from Bacillota bacterium, assembly GCA_039799785.1. GTDB lineage: Bacteria > Bacillota_I > Bacilli_A > RFN20 > CAG-826 > UBA970. The sequence continues at coordinate 8,458 of JBDLRZ010000032.1, forward strand.
AATTGTCTTTTTTGAATTTGATGTCTGGTGTTCTCAAGGTAATATTTGAAATCAAAAGATGAAATATAGGCCATAAAATAATATTGAGGCCAAGCATCAGCCATGTTGGCACAGGTATGAGTGGAAATATATTCATAAGTCTAATTCTCTACCTTTCCATGTCACTTTCTTTTGGTTTGATTGAATCGATGATCGAATAAATAACCAAAGAAAGAATATTAGTTGAATGGGAAATAACACAATCACAATGGGTGAAAAGTTACCTACTTTTCTACCCAGTAACCACGTCGTTAGACCTACAAATAGATAACCGATAAGGTAGGTTTGATCCTTCCACATAAAAGGAGCAATGCCACTTAATAATGAAATAAACATACCAGTCATCCATAAACTAATCAAGACCATTAACCATGTTGGGATGAGTTTAGCACCTGTTGCAAAGTTCTTGGTCCAACCTTCAATCAAAGCGCGCAATCCTTCTCCGTACATTCTAAACACGATGACGCCACGACCCGCGCGAGACCGGACATTTTTTCCAGTTGATTTTCTTAATGCTTCTCCTAAAACCATATCTTCTAAAACAGCGTGTTTTGCAACCGCATGTCCGTCAACTTTCCAATAGTCTTCTTTAGAGATAATCTGACAAGGACCAAAGAAGGAACTGGCATTCATCTTCGAACCAAGGGGTGTGAATAGACCTGTGGTCATCATCACAATCAAATTGAAAAATAAGCTTAAACTTTCATAACCTTTTTTCATCATATGATAAGGTTGAATGGATAATGGTGTTCGATCTTGATTAAATTCAGAAAGCATCGCCTCCATGCCTTGGGGCAAAATCTTTACGTCTGCATCTAAAAACATCAACATATCGCCGGTTGCGACTTTTGCACCTTGGTAACAGGCCCAAGGTTTACCAAACCAACCTTTGGGTAATGGAGGTGCAGACACAACTTTTGCACCTAAACTCTTTGCAAGCGTTGCAGTCCCATCGGTAGAGTTATCATCCACAACAATGTATTCATGAATCAAGGAAGCTTGCGACTGAATCGATTGCAACAATGGGGAAATCCTTTTGAACTCATTTCGAGCGGGTATAACAATCGATACTTTTGATGGAAAAGACTTCTTGAAAGATTTTAACCGTTCCATTTTCCAGAGTAAAAATAGACCAACCGAACTTA
>JBDLRZ010000033.1:0-2755 GCA_039799785.1 Bacillota bacterium
GTTAGCTTTTTGATCTTTAGAGCGAAGTAAAACAATCACGATTAAACCAATCGTTAGAGAGATTAAAACACTGATTAAGATGATGATAACGGTTTCCATAGTCTCCCTGTCTTGCATCTAATTATAGCGTAATTATTTCATCCTTTCTTGCCGACATTTGCTTTCTTCGCATACACTATAGATATGAAACGTATCCAAAAAGACTCAGTTGAAAATTACTTTCATCGCTTTGATTTTCCCGGTGGTATCAAACTTTACGACCTTCAACACCTCGATGGATTAACCCCATTAAGAGTGGTGGGTGGAAAACGTAAGGGTTCCATTCGTTCTGAACATCACGAAAAGATTGAATACGAATCCAAACGAGAAAAAAGAGAGATTTATCGCATTCTCAAAATTTTAGAAGCGAAAACGATTAAAACTCAAGTCGTGGAACTCATCACCCCATCTGGCAAACGCTTTTATCCAGATGTCCTCGCCCAACTCCAAGACGGAACTGTCCTCATGCTAGAAATTAAACATATCTTAGATTTTTTACATGTGGATGTCATTGAAAAATATCAAACGATGATTGCCTATTGTAAAAAGATGCAATATGGATGCGCGATGTTGGACGGAAATTATCGAGATTTCCGGTATGTCGCAAAAGGAGGTATCCTGCATTTTCCTCAAGTGATTGAATGGTTAGAGGCAAACCTTGAGAAAAAAGGTGAATTTACGATGAAGGACTTACGATTAAAATTCAAGGATGAAAAATACATACCCACATTGGTGAGTTACGCGTTGATGAATGGCTATCGGACTGATGTGACCTTTCGAGATCCAACTTGGGCGATTCGCATCAAACATAAGCCTTCAAACATGCTAAAATAAATTACCTCCCTATGGAGGGTGTATATGAAAAAAAGAACCACTGAAATCGAAGTAAAACAATTACTTAAAACTGCTGAAGGTCAACTTAAAGCTATTTTAAGTATGTATGATGATCACCGGTACTGCGTTGATATCACCAAACAAGTTTTAGCCCTTCAAGCTTTATTAAAGAAGGCGAATAATCTGATCCTTCGTGACCATATGGATCACTGTGTTAAAGAAGCAATTGAAAACAAATCACCTAAAGATAAACTTAAAGAATTATCCGATTTAATGAATCTGATTCAACAATGAAAAAGCCCCTTCTCCTTTTACCTTTAGGGGTGATTGTCCTTTTCTCTTGCCAAGGTATGAATCCACCTATTCAAAATGAAGACTTTCATCAATTTTGGGCTTTAGATAGTCGTGTAACGTTTGAGATGACGATGAGTGATGCCACGTTAGGCTTCATCCAAACGTATGGTCAAGAAAAAAATGGTCCATATAATGATTATTATTTTCCAATGTCTCTTCGCCTTACGGTTAACAATGAAACGTATGAGATTGAAGAAGTTGGCATTCGTCAGAAAGGTAATATTTTTTCTCGCGGTCCTTTCTTAAATGAAAACGGAACCTTAGTGAGTGCGTTTCATTTTCGTTTGTCATTTGATCAAACATTTGATGAACCCTTTTACCAATCTTTAGGATTGCAAAAGTCCTGGCAAAACGGTGAACCCGAATACGAAACGAGACAAAATCGAAGGCTTTTTGGAATGAAATCTTTAGAAATGAAATGGAATCGTTCCCAAGATCCTTCCTTAATTAATCAACTCTATGCTTCACAATTATTCAAATCAGAAGGCGTTTTGGCTCCTTCTGCCACCTTAGCAAAAGTAAGTTTAATGACCGAGTCTCAAGGTCACGATGTCGGTATTTACATTGTGAATGAAGCGATTGATTTAACCTTTATTGAACGAAACTTTTCTGGTGCCGCTGCGACGGGCGACCTTTATAAAGCATTATGGTCGAACCAACTTTTATTAGAAGATATGGCAAGATTTGATTCAGGTGTTGGAGACTATGTCTTTAAACCTGAAAAGGTTGGCATTGAAAATACTGAGGAATTTTATCATCCAGTTTATGATTTAAAAACCAATCAACTGACATCAACACATCATGATTTAATGCAATTGATTCAAACACTTCATACGTTGAATTCCATTCAAGATGTAGCGACTCAAACATCAACTTTAGAATCCGTTTTAAATGTCGAAGCGTTCTTAAAGTATGCTGCGATTAGTTATGTATCTGGCAACCCAGATGATATGAGAAATCTCACCAACAACACGTATATTTATTTTCATGGTGTCACCAAACAAGCCTACTTTATTCCTTACGATATGGATTGGAGTTTGGGTTTGACTTGGGATGAAAATCTTACACAAAAGATGGCAACCCATTCTGCTTTATCCACCAAAGATTCTTTTGATCAAACCATCCGCAATCCGCTTTATTGGTACACGATTTTAGATGGCAATGTCAGTCAAGCCAATCGCTATCCACGTATTGCAGGTTATCAAGAAGTCTACTTAAACAACATCAATGAGACACTTACTGGAGACTATTTCACCACGGAGTCCTATCAGGCGATGTTTCAAGCAAAGGAAGCTTTATATGGCGCTGATACGTTCACCATTGAGTCAGCATCCAATTTCCAACATATCGATTTATTCTTATATCACCACGCTAATATTTCTTCCGTAAATTAGTCTTTTTTTCTTAAGTAAAAATGTCAATTTACCGTTGACAATTTTTGCTATTCCAACTTGTAGACTAGTTGTAGAAAGAAGGAAGAAGTATGAAAAAAGGATTGGTCGAATTTGTATTCATTCTCGATCGTAGT
>JBDLRZ010000034.1:0-12033 GCA_039799785.1 Bacillota bacterium
GGCTGCACTAAAAGATTTAAATATGATTCGTTACCATATCATTGGATTGCTTGGCATGGGTGCGAATCAAATGGTACTGAGAATCATGCTACTAAAAATGCCCGTGATTCAAAAAGCGTTAACCGTTTTTTTAAAAATTCACTTTGAAATCCTTAAGACGCATCGGACGTTTCCTGAACATGGCATGCTTCTAGAGGCTTACCAAAATCTACCATACCTCAATCAAGAGGTTGAGGATTGGATTAGTCAAATTAGAATCCTATTTCAAAAACCTCCTCACATTCAGATCAAAGAAACAACTCAACTCTTTGTCGAAGCATATGAGAAAAAAGATGTTGAAATGCTAACCGACTTGATTCCACAACTCAAACCAATCCACCTGTGGACTTTAAAACTCACCATAAAAGATCTACTAACGAAGTCTTATCCCCAGCGAATTAAGGGGATGTTGGTATTAGCCCTCATTGATGCTCGTTATGACGAGGTGATTAGTATTTCAAAAGGTGAAAAAACGTTAAGTTTCAATCCGATTGATACCGTGAATCCATTTAAGGATGGCACTTTTGAAGGCTATCAAGCTGAACTTGATGGGCTGATCAAAGATCCTTCCGTTCGGCAAATTGCCTATTCAATCCTCAGTACTTATATGTTGACCATGGTGCCCTTTGAAATCGATCCAGAATACTATTTTTTTAGAGCGTTAACCGAAATTGCTTATACATACCTAAAATTAAAGGCCCCAAAGATTGAAGAAGAAAACTCCGAAATAGCCCTAATTGAGAAAAAGCGAAAACATATCGAAACCATTCTTAAAATGTAATGGTTGCCTTGCCCTAGGGTGATTATTGTATAATTGAAAAGTTAAAAGAAAGAGGCACTTATGCAACATCAAGTCAAAACATTAGAAAACTCACGCGTCGAAATTACGATGACCTTTACCACTGAAGAATGGAAAGTGGCACAAACACAAGCATTTAAGAAACTTGCTGCCGATGTCAAAGTCGATGGATTTCGTCCAGGTAAGGCACCTGAAGCGATGATTCGTGCTCGTCTTTCACCAGGAAAAATTTATGATACTGCAATCAATACGATTCTTCCACAAGCCTATGGAGATGTTTTAAAAGCAGATAAATTGACGCCATTAAGCCGTCCAGCGGTAGATGTGGTAAAAGTGTCTGATACAGAACTTGTATTAAAAGCGGTCGTCATCCTTGTTCCTGAAGTCAAAGTTAAAAAATATAAAGATTTAGGGATTAAACGCGAACCCATCAAAGTCACGGATGCTGATGTGGAAGCCGAACTCAAAACGACACTCGCTCAACAAGCGACCTTAATGTTAAAGGAAGGCGCTGCTGCCATGGGTGATTCGGTTGTATTCGACTTTGAAGGATTCGTTAATAACGTTGCCTTTGAAGGTGGCAAAGCTGAAAATTACACCCTTGAATTAGGAAGCGGTCAATTTATTCCAGGTTTTGAAGAACAAATGGTGGGTTTAAAAGCCGGTGATCAAAAAGATCTCAACGTTAAATTCCCAGAAAATTACGCTGCTGAATTAGCCTCCAAAGATGCAATTTTCAAAATCAAAGTTCACGAAGTGAAAAGTAAACAACTTCCAGAACTCAATGAAGCTTTATTCACCGAAATGAAGTTACCCAATATCAAAACAGAAGCGCAATTCCGTGATTATTTAAAACAAAAAGTTACCACGAATAAGACCCGCGCTGGAGATGATCAATTCTACTCTGAAATCTTGATGAAAATTACCAAAGAAGCAGACATTGATCTACCACATGAAGCCATTCATGAACAAATGGATGCCATGAAAGCTGACTTAGAAGAAAAGTTAAAGCAACGAAATCAAACGATGGATCAATACTTGAAAGCCAATGATTTAACTGAAGCTAAACTTCATGATCGTATGCATCAACAAGCTGAAGATATCCTTCGCGCTAGCTTAGTGGCAAATAAAATTGCTGAACTTGAAAATATTGAAGTCACCGATGAACTTGTTGATTTTGAAATTGCTAAGATTGCAGAACAATATAAGATGGAATTTGCAAAAGTTAAAGAAATTCTCACCCCTAATATTTCAAGATTCCGTGCTGAAATCCGCGATCGTTACATTAAAGAATTCCTAATCAAGCACAACGCATAGTCTCCTTTCTATCGACCTTTCTACACCTTTAGCACTTATCACTTGCAAGTGCTAAAATCCTTGTTATAATGTTTTTAGCACTCAAAACAATTGTTTGCTAAATGGAGGAACTTTATGAAGAAAGAAACCTATCAACTACCCTTGCTCATTACGCGGGGCATGGTCTTGTTCCCAAACCAAGCCCAATCGATAGAAGCTGGTCGTCCATTTTCTGTTGCAGCAATTGATGCTGCAAAGGTCGATGGAAATGATCTCATTTTAGTGACCTCACAAAAGTCACCTGAGATTGATGAACCTGCGACAAGTGATGTTTTTATGGTGGGAACCATTTGCAGGATGTCTAATATCACATCTTTAAAACGTTACACCCGCTTAAAAGTTTTACCAATTGCCCGCGTCATCATCACTGAAATCAATAAGGTTGGCGATACCTGGACTGCAAAAGCCGACAAGCTCGAAGATGTCATCGGCGATCATAAAACTGAAGTGGCCTTAGTCAGAAACATTATTACCTCACTTGAAGGTATGCAAGCGGTCACGAATCGATTACCAAGAGAAGTAATTGGTCAATTATCGAAGGGCGTTGCGGCTACTGATATTGCCGATATTTTAGCTAACTTATTGCCAATGCCAGTGGATCAAAAACAAAAGGTCTTAGAAACCCTTGAATTAAATGAACGTTTAAAAATGGTGTTAGATGCAGTCAATGAAGAAAAAGAAATTGCCGACATTGATAAGCACTTACAAGAAGAAGTCAGAAAATCAGCAGAAAAAAATCAAAGAGAATATTTTTTAAGAGAAAAACTAAAGGCGATTAAAACTGAATTAGGTGAAAATCCCGAATCGACTGATTCTGAAGAATCACTATTAAAACGCCTAGAATCAGGCCAATATCCTGATCACGTCAAGGCTAAAGTAAGAGCTGAATTGAAGCGTGGTGAGATGATGCCTTCGAGTAGTTTAGAAGCATCCTTGATTAAATCCTATGTTGAATTAATGCTCGACTTACCATGGTGGCAACGTACGAGTGATAATGATGATCTCGTCAATGTTCAAACCATTTTGGATGATGATCATTATGGTCTAGAAAAAGTGAAGAAACGCATTATTGAATACTTAGCGGTTAAGAAAATGACGGGTAGTTTAAAGGCTCCTATTTTGTGCTTCTATGGACCGCCAGGGGTTGGTAAAACCTCATTAGCACGCTCCATTGCCCGTGCTTTGGGTCGTAAGTTTTTTAAAGCTTCGCTCGGTGGCATTAGTGACGAAGCTGAAATTCGCGGACACCGTCGTACCTATGTTGGTTCGATGCCTGGTCGTATCTTAAATGGGATGAAAAAATCGGGTGTTGTGAATCCTGTCTTTTTATTGGATGAAGTGGATAAACTTGCCTCATCTTATAAAGGTGATCCAGCTTCTGCATTATTAGAGGTGTTAGATCCAGAACAAAACTTTGCCTTTAATGATAATTACATTGAAGAACCTTATGATCTCAGTAATGTCATGTTTATTGCTACTGCTAACTATTTAGAAGATATTCCTGCCCCTCTTCGTGATCGATTAGAATTAATTGAAGTGAACTCTTATACCGAAGTTGAAAAAATTGAGATTGCCAATCGTCATTTAATTGAAAAACAATTGATGGCAAACGGTTTAAAGAAAGAACAAATCTCTTTTTCAAAAGAAGCATTATCTGCCATTATTGAATTTTATACACGTGAAGCAGGGGTTCGTGAACTCGAAAGAAAGATTGCCAGTATTTGCCGTAAAGCTGTGGTCGATCTGCTTAAAGACACAAAGATGACTTCCATCAAAGTCACGCCTGCAGTGGTCAGAAAATATTTAGGCGTCGAAATTTTCGATAACTCGAAAAAAGAAAAGACCTCACAAGTTGGTGTTGTTACCGGATTAGCCTATACCCAATACGGTGGCGATATACTTCCAATCGAAGTCAATCATTTCCCGGGTTCTGGACGATTAGTGTTAACTGGTAAACTCGGTGATGTCATGAAAGAATCGGCAACCATTGCCTTGGACTATATTCAAGCCAATGCCACAAAATATGGTATTGATTCAAAAATGTTTAAAGAACGAGATATCCACGTCCACATTCCTGAAGGGGCTGTTCCAAAGGATGGACCTTCTGCAGGTGTGACCATGAGCGTAGCCATCATCTCTGCTTTAACGGGTCGCCAAGCTTCAAGTGAAGTAGCCATGACCGGTGAAGTTACCTTAAGGGGTAATGTCCTCGCAATCGGTGGTTTAAGAGAAAAAACCATCGCCGCTTTACGAAGTGGTATCAAAACGGTATTAATTCCAGAAGAAAACAAAAAGAATGTCGATGATTTGGCCAAAGAGGTCAAAGAAAATCTTAAGATTATTTACGTAAAAAATGTTGATGAAGCGATCGAAGTAACTCTATCAGCTTCGGTGAAAGCGTAATGGATTTTCAAAAAACAACCTTTGTTAAAACGGTGGTGCGGTTAGAAGACCGCCCCCGTTTTTATTTACCCGAAATTATTTTGATTGGTCGTTCCAATGTCGGTAAAAGTAGTTTAATTAATGCTTTAACAGGTCAAAAAAAACTTGCTAAAACGTCTGCAACACCTGGAAAAACTCGTCATCTCAATTACTATATGGTGGATCATCAACTTTATTTGGTGGATGCACCGGGCTTTGGCTATACCCAATATGGTAAACAAGAAATGCAACGGTTTGCAGATCTGATGCAACCATATTTTTTAGATGCCAAGCCTAAATTAGGTCTCTATCTCATGGATAGTCGACGAGAAATCTTAGAAAGCGATGTGGTTTTTATTCAAGAGCTCAACCGATTTACCAATATGTTAATTGTCTTTACCAAGATTGATGTCTTAAATCAAAAAGAGCAAGCAGCCCTATTAAAACAATTAAAAACGTTAGGATTACCAGCTCAAGATTATGCTTTTGTCAGTCGTGACAATCCTCGTCTTATCCAAAAATTAAAAGAACAAATTAAAGGATATATTTCAAATCCAGTCGCAAAAAGCGAATGATCTGTTGTATAATTTGATTGATAAAAAGAGTACATCGTCTCTTCTTTACATAGAAAGCCTGAATGGATGAAAGCAGGTTAAAGAACATGATGGAAGTCGTTTATCGTCTTGACAACGTCACCTCGCGCTAAGAGGTTTGAGTGCATGCAATCTAGCATGAATTAAGGTGGTACCACGCATCAAATGCGTCCTTATCTGAGGACGTTTTTTTATTTCTAGGAGGAAATTATGGAACTTGCAAAACGATATAACCATCAAGAAGTGGAAGAAGGTAAGTATGAGCATTGGCTCAAACTTCGATTGTTTGGAATTCAATCCAATCGAAAAGAAAAATACACCATCGTCATTCCACCCCCCAATGTCACAGGTAAATTACATTTAGGTCATGCATGGGACAATACCTTACAAGATATTTTGATTCGCTTTCATCATAGTTTGGGAAAAGACGTTATTTATTTACCAGGCATGGATCATGCAGGAATTGCCACGCAAGCAGTGGTTGAAAATAAACTAAGAGAAAAAGGCATATCTCGTTATGATTTAGGTCGAGAAAATTTCTTAAAGGAAATGTGGAAATGGAAAGATGAATATGCAATAAATATTCGTCGCCAATGGGCTAAATTAGGATTAGCATTAAACTATGATTTAGAACGTTTTACCTTAGATGAAGGTTTATCCAATGCCGTTAAAGAGGTGTTCATCAAGCTTTATCGAGAAGGTTTAATATATCGTGGCGAACGTATCATCAATTGGGATCCAGAACAAAGAACGGCATTAAGCAACGTTGAAGTCATCCATAAAGAAATTGAGGGTAACCTATATTATTGCCGTTATCATTTAGTGGATGGATCACAAACTTTAGTGGTGGCTACCACTCGTCCTGAAACGATGTTTGCAGACGTAGCCTTGGTGATTAATCCTAAGGATGAACGATATGTAAAATTGATTGGTAAGTTTGCCATCAATCCAAGTAATGGGCAACGTATTCCGATTATTGCTGATGATTATGTCGATACATCATTTGGAACTGGTGTGATGAAATGCACACCTGCGCATGACGCCAACGACTTTGCGATATCTGAACGACACAAACTCGAACGCCCAATGTGTATCGAAAAAGACGGTACGATTAATGAACGCGGTCATCGATTTAAAGGCCTAGATCGTTTTGAAGCCCGTAAACAACTTGTTCGATACATGGAACAACAAGGTAATTTAGAAAAGATCGAACCGATTATGCATGCTGTTGGTCATAGTGAACGCAGTGATGCCATCGTTGAACCTTACTTATCAAAGCAATGGTTTGTAAAAATGAAACCATTGGCAGAAAAAGTGCTTGCCCTTCAAGCCAGTGATGATAAAATTCGTTTTTTTCCAAATCGATTTGAACAAACGTTACAACAATGGATGGAAAAGGTTGAGGACTGGTGTATTTCTCGACAACTTTGGTGGGGTCATCAAATCCCAGCCTGGTACCACAAAAAGACCGGGGATATTTTTGTCGGCGTTGAGGCGCCCAAAAACATCGAAGATTATGAACAAGATGCCGATGTACTTGATACATGGTTTTCCTCTGCATTATGGCCATTTTCTACATTAGGCTGGCCTAATTCCAATCAATTATTGAAAGATTATTTTCCGACTTCCACCATGGTGACTGGGTACGACATTATTTTCTTTTGGGTTGCAAGAATGGCCTTTCAATCGTTACATTTTTTAGGTAAAAAACCTTTTGAGGATGTTTTGATTCATGGCATTATTCGTGATTCACAAGGACGAAAAATGTCGAAATCATTAGGTAATGGTGTTGATCCGATTAAAGTGATTGATCAATATGGAACGGATGCGCTTCGTATTTATTTAGCGACCAATTCAAGTCCTGGTCAAGACACAAGATATATTGAAGAAAAAGTAGAATCTCAGGCTAACTATTTAAATAAGATTTGGAATTCCGCTCGCTTTATCTTGAGTTATTTACCTGAAGATTTTAAACCAACTCGGTTACTTAGAGAACATTTAGATGGTCTTCAAATAGGCATTCTTCAACGTTTAAATCAAGTGCTAGAGCAAGTCAAAATTAACTTGTTGAAATATGAAATCGGTTTTGCCTCTACGCTCATTTATAACTTTGTTTATGATGATTTTTGCTCGTGGTATTTAGAGTTTTCAAAAGTTACGTTAAATCGTGACGATGCATCTAGCAAAGAGACGACTTTAAATGTTTTATATCACATCTTAAAATCTATTTTAATTATTCTTCATCCTTTTGCCCCATTCATGACCGAAAGTATCTATCAACAATTACCTCAACATCAAGCATCGATTTATATGGAGTTATATCCTTCAACCATGGTGCTAGGTCAAGAAGATCCAAGTTTCACACTCGTTCAACATATGATAAGTGATATTCGCACTTATAAAGTGGACCATCAATTACCACCCAATGCAAAATTGAAGTTAAGCATTTCTGCATTAAAGGATGAAGTCTATCAAACCATTCTCCCTTATCTTGAAAGATTTAGTTTTTCAACCGTGCAACCCTTGGATACAAAACAAGCAAAAACAGCTACAATGACGAGCTATTTATATGCAGAAGGTTCAATGGTCATCGAAGAATTAATTGATCCAATTAAAATGAAAGCACAGTTAACTCAAACGCTTGATACATTGGTTTCAGAAATTCAACGAGCAAAGCAAATGTTATCAAATCCAAAATTCCTGGAAAAAGCTCCGCCTCAAAAAATTAAAGAAGAACAAGATAAACTTGCCTTATATCAAAAGCAATATGAAGAAGCAAAAGCTAAACTTGAAACGATAAAGGTATAAATATGTCATTTTGCCCCTATTGAAAAATAGGAGGCATAGACGTGGAAGAATTAAGTATCCAAGAACTTTCGACCTTAAAAGGTGGAGAGCCCGTATCATTGGCTGCCGTGATGGCGATTATGATTGTTGCGATTTCTGCTGTCATTGTTTATCGAATTTTTATGTCATCGAGTGGAAAGGCTACGATTCCGGGTGGTTTCCAGTTTGAGTGGAAATAAACGAATTGCTGACTTATCACCATTAGAAAGGCCAAGGGAAAAAGCCTTTGCTTTTGGTGTTAAACAATTATCAAGTCAAGAATTAATGGCGTTGATGATTGGTTCTGGTGTCAAAGGACATTCTGCACTTTCCATTGCAGAAATGCTTTTGAACAAATATGGTAGTTTGGTTGCGTTGATGAAAATTCCCTTACATGAATGGTTATCAATTCCAGGAATTCGAAGAACAAAAGCCATTCAAATACTAGGAATGTTTGAACTTTTTCAACGATTAGAAAAGCAAGAATTGCCTCAAGTAAAACTCAATGATCCAAGTAAAGTCTATCAATGCTATCGATTACGTTTAGGTAGCCTTTTACACGAGCAACTCATCATCGTTAAATTAAATCACCAATATCAATATAAAAGTGAAACACTTTTTCGCCTTGGTTCACAAGCATCCCTCCAATTAGATTACCGTGACTTATTTGTGGACCTCTTAAAAACCGACACCAAAAAGTTTCTTTTATTGCATAACCATCCATCTGGGGATGTCACCCCATCTCAAGAAGACATTCAAACCACCATAGCCATCAAAAGAGAGGGGCAAAAATTAGGCTTTAACCTTATCGACCATTTGATCATTTCCTTTCAAGGCTATTTCTCGATGAAACAAGAAAAAATCATATGAGTTTTCGTTGACGATATGTCGTGACTATGCTATATTACTAACGTTGTTGCCTCACGAGCTACAACCGCCTCTCAAGGTATTGAACGCATCGAAAGATGGACCGTCGGAGCGAGTCTGAGTGAAAAGGAGGTTTTTATGTACGCAATCATCATCACTGGTGGTAAGCAACTTCGTGTCGAAGTTGGTCAAAAGATTTTCGTAGAGAAACTTACTGCAGAACCAGGGGCTAAGGTCACGTTTGACCAAGTGCTTTTGGTCGCCGATAAAACCGTTAAAGTTGGTAATCCAACGATTAAGGGTGCTTCGGTTACAGCTAAGGTTGAAAAGCAAGGTTTAAGTAAAAAATTAACTGTTTTTACTTACAAATCCAAGCACAACGTTCGCCGCACACTAGGTCATCGTCAACCTTATACAAGCCTAGTTATTGAATCCATCAACGGGTAATGAGTCTATGATCCAAGTCAACATCATCCGTAGTAATGAACGCTATCGAATGATGAAAGTGACTGGTCATGCTAATAGCGCCCCTTATGGAGAAGATCTCGTATGTGCTGCGGTTTCCGCGGTCATGACCGGTGGTATGAATGCTTTGAATCTCAAGGCAGTCAAAGTCAAAAATATTGAGGGTTTAAGTGAAATTCAAGTCACCAATCCTCAAGATCAAGCAAACCAATCTGTCATCCATGTACTAGCCATTCAATTACAAACTATCGCGAATGACTATCCAAAATACATTCGCATCCAAACCAAGGAGGAAAACGTATGAATTTATTTAAATTAAATCTACAACAATTCGCATCGAAAAAAGGTGTGGGTTCTACCACGAACGGACGGGATTCTGCTGGTCGTCGTTTAGGCTCTAAGGCTTCCGATGGTCAAACGGTGACTGCTGGAAGTATTATCTATCGCCAACGCGGTACAAGAATTTATCCAGGTATCAATACCAAAAAAGGTGGAGATGACACAATCTTTGCTACTAAATCTGGGGTTGTTAAATATCAACGCTGGGGAAAAGATCGAACGAAAGTTAGTGTCTTAGAAGCTACTGCAAAGTAATGAAATAGACCACTTCAAGTGGTCTTTTTTTGTTATACTTAATTCATGAAATTAATCTCGATTGTTGTCCCAATGTACAATGAGGAAAAAGTGATTCCTTTGTTTTTTGCCGACATCAATAAAGTACTACAGAACATCAAGAACTATCAATTTGAAATTGTGGTTGTCAATGATGGTTCTAAGGACGAAACATTAACTTTATTAAAAGCACAACAAGTGATTCAAAAGAATCTTGTTATCGTGAATTTATCTAGAAATTTTGGTCATGAACCTGCCGTTGCAGCTGGTATCAAAACTGCAAAGGGAGACGCTATTATTCCGATGGATGCAGATTTACAAGATCCACCCATGTTAATTCAAGCGTTACTTTCAAAATTTGAAGAAGGTTATGAAGTCGTCAATGCTAAACGAAAAGGGCGGCATGAAGACACTTTCTTTAAACGTTTTTCAGCGATTAAGTTTTACCAATTTGTTGCGAAACTTTCAGGAAAAATCAAAATCCCTCAAAATGTAGGACACTTTAGATTAATTTCAAAAAGAGTTGCAGATGAAGTAAACCGATTATCAGAACGTAATCGTGTCTTTAGAATCGAAGTTCCGTTTGTTGGATTTAAGACCACAGAGGTTTTATTTGATCGGCCAAAACGCGCTGCTGGTGAAACGCATTATAATTTAAAAAGTATGCTGAAATTAGCGGTGGATGCGATTGCATCTACAACAAGTGTGCCCCTTGTATGGCCTGTTCAAGTATTCATATTCGTCTCATGTATATTTGGTTTGAGTGTCCTTGTACAACTCATCCTATTGTTTACGATGCCATTATCGGAAACTGTCAATCTTATTTGGTTACTTGGTAATGTGATTTTATGTTTATTTACCTTGTTGTTTTTTGTACTTTCTATTTTATCTTTATATTTATCACGAGTGTTTATCGAAACGCAAAATCGACCATTTTATGTCATTGATGAAGTGATTGTTGGTCGTTCATAATTATGTTTATTGATCGTGCTCAAGTCGCAGTCAAGGCCGGAAAAGGTGGCGATGGTGCCATTTCCTTTTTAAGACTTAAGTTTATGGAGTATGGTGGGCCAGATGGTGGCGGTGGCGGTCGCGGTGCTTCTATTTATTTCCAAGCATCACGCTCGGAAACTACCTTATATAAATTTAGATATCAACGAAAAATTATTGCTTTAGATGGTGATGATGGTCAATCGACAGATCGATACGGAAGGTCTGCAGAAGATTTAATTATTTTGGTACCGATTGGAACCGTTGTATATGACGATGAAACGCAACAAGTCATCGCTGATTTATTTGAGGATGGCGAAAAAGCATTAATCGTTAAGGGTGGCCGAGGCGGTCGCGGTAATGCCACGTTTAAATCGAGTGTCAATCGTGCACCAAGAATCGCAGAAAAGGGCGCACCAGGCGAAGCTAAAAAAATTACCATTGAATTAAAATTATTAGCAGATGTTGGTATTGTTGGATTTCCTTCTGTTGGCAAAAGTTCACTATTAAGTGTTGTCTCCAATGCAAAACCTGACATTGCAGATTATGAATTTACAACCTTAGTTCCTCAACTAGGTGTCGTCCAAAGACCAGAGAAAGCACCTTTTACGATTGCTGATTTACCTGGTTTAATTGAAGGGGCTCACCAAGGAAAAGGTTTAGGGCTTAATTTTTTAAGACATATTGAACGCTGCCGTGTGTTGCTTCATGTGGTTGATATGGCGTCGCATCGTGATCCAGTTTATGCTTATGAAAGCATTTTAAAAGAATTGAAAGCATATTCAGAAGACCTATTAGATAAACCAACTTTGATCGTTGCCTCAAAAATGGATGAACCTTCTTCTGAAGAAAACTTAAAAAAATTAAAGACATTTTTAAAGCGCAAAAAAGTTTTTCCAATTAGTGTTCTTTCCAACGAAGGTGTTCCAGAATTATTAGATGCGATTGAACTTGAGTTAGCCAAACATCCAATCAACAAGAAAAAATTAGTTGAAACCACTGAAGAAAAAATTTATACCTATCAAACGCCTTCGATATTTAAAATTATCAAACGCAGTGAGCATA
>JBDLRZ010000035.1:0-3732 GCA_039799785.1 Bacillota bacterium
TATGGTTGATTGGTTTAACACTCTTGATTGCCATACCTGTTGGTGTGGGTGCAGCGTTATATCTCAATGAATATGCTAAAAAATCTCAACTTTCGACTGCGATGCGTTCCTTTATTGAAACCCTAACAGGCGTTCCTTCAATTATCTTTGGTTTATTAGGGGTCGCTATTTTCATACCCTTGACGGTTTCTTTAACAGATGCAACGGGTGGGAATTTAATTTCTGGAGCATTAACTTTATCGGTTATTTTATTACCAATTATTATTCGAACAACGGAAGAAAGTCTTAAAGTGGTGCCTGTCGATTATCGAAATGCTTCACTTGCCCTCGGTGCTTCAAGAACGCAAACAACATTCAAAGTTGTCGTACCCAATGCTCTCCCTGGTATTTTGGCCTCGGTTTTACTGGGTATTGGTCGAATCGTAGGAGAATCTGCAGCCTTAATCTTTGCGGTTGGATCGATTGTAAGAGATGAAATCACCTTAACCGATAAATCTACGTCTTTAGCTGTTCATATCTATTCCATGATGACAGATGAACCAGCGAATATAGAACTATCTTCTACGATTGCAATCATTATTCTTGCGATAGTTTTGATTCTCAATTTATTAATTAAGTTTATTTCAAATAAAATTATGAAGGGTAAACTAGGAGGCGTTCTTTAATGAAAAAAATATTTGATACCCAAAATTTGAATTTATTTTATGGTAAAAATCAAGCTCTTAAGAACATCAATCTTACGATTTATGAAAAGAGTGTCACTGCTTTAATTGGTCCATCCGGATGTGGTAAATCAACTTTTTTACGAACCCTCAATCGTATGAATGACTTGATTCCAGATGTCACGATTCAAGGTGGAGTTTGGTTTGGTGATATTTCAGTATATGATAAAAAGACCGATGTCATTGATATTCGCAAACGTATTGGCATGGTGTTTCAAAAACCCAATCCATTCCCAATGAGCATTTATGATAACGTCGCGTACGGTCCTCGATGTCAAAGAAGTTATTCCAAAAAGGAATTGGATGCATTGGTGAAAGAAGCGTTAGTCAAATCTGCACTTTATGAAGAAGTAAAAGATCGCTTGCAACGTTCCGCACTTGAATTATCTGGTGGTCAGCAACAACGCCTATGTATCGCCCGAGCATTGGCGATGAATCCAGAAGTATTATTGATGGATGAACCAACGTCTGCGCTTGATCCGATTGCCACTGCAAAGATTGAAGAATTGATTGTTGAATTAAAGAAAAACTATACAATAATAATCGTAACCCACTCGATGCAACAAGCTGCCCGTATATCAGACCAAACTGCCTTCTTCTTACTGGGTGATTTGATTGAAGTAGAGGAAACCAGAACTTTCTTTGCAACACCAAAAGATCCACGTTCAGAAAGTTATATTACCGGAAGGTTTGGATAGGAGTACTTATGACAACTTTAATCGAAACTGAAATTCTAGAAATTGAAAAAAACTTGAAAGAAATGATTCAATTGGTTTTGTCGATGCATCGCGACGCTAAAAAAGCTTTAGAAACCAATGATTCAAAATTAGCAATTCAAATCATTAAACGCGATGAACAAGTGAATAATTTAGATGAGCTCATTAATGAATCCGTTTTAACCTTTTTAGCAACACAAGCGCCAGTTGCAAAGGATTTAAGATCTGCGATTGCGATGATTCGTGTTGCAAATGATGTGGAACGCATTGGTGATTATGCTAAAACGATATCTGAATTTATCATTCTCACAAAACCTCTTTATGAACCTTTCAAGGTTTATATCAACGATATGTTTGATGATTTTATCAAAATGTTTCAACTTGCGACCAGTTTATTTTTTGAACCCGTCTTAGAAGATACGTATACGATTGCAAACCAGGATCAGTTCATTGATGCAAAACTTAAAAAAGCATTTAACGAAATCCCTAAAGTTGTCAATACAACAAACGTCATGAGTCTATTGGATACGTTTAACATCATTCGTACACTAGAACGAGCGGGCGACCATACGAAAAATATTTGTGAAGCAGTAATCTTTAAATTAAAGGGTAAGAAAATAGACTTAGGTTAAAAATTTACAATCATAAAATATCCGACCATAAAGGACCAAAATTGGTCCTTTTTATGTACAGCGAAAACTCATCGCCTCACTTAAACATGAAGTGACTATAATATGAATGAATTAGAGGTAATACTATGAGAATAGGCATCTTAGGTCCCATCGGTTCAGGCAAGTCAACCCTAGCAAAAATGTTAGCCGATCATTATCGGTATCCTTTATTAGAAGAGCCTGTTGAAAAGAACCCTTATCTACCATATTTTTATGAAGATAAAGAAACCTTTGCATTGCTTTCTCAAAATGCATTTTATAGCGCTTTGTTCCTTTTAATGTGGAAAACAAAAGACTTACCAAACGTCATTTGTGATTCAACCTTGTACTCCAACCTCGTCTTTGCAGAAATGTTAAGACTAGAAGGTTTTATGAGTGCGACTGAAGTTGCCTTAACCTATGCGATTGCAGACGCACATTTGAAGCGATTACCCGACCTTGATATGCAAGTGGTACTCATGAGACCTAAAGATGAATTATTCCGTTACGTTAGAAAACGAGGAAGAACCATTGAAAAAGGACAAGAAGATTATTTGAATTTCCATTATGACCATTATTATGATGTTCTCAATCGCATTTATAAAAATTATAAAGTTGCCGGTGACAAAGTCTTATTTTTAGAACTTGATGATCTTAACGATCCCAAAGAATTTGAAAGAGTTAGACTCAAAATTGAAGAAGCTCATCGTAAGGCAATGCAAAAGAAGTAATTATTTCTTTTTTTTCTTTTCTGCTTGATGAAATTCAGAGACCAATGAAGCCACTTTTGTTAACAATAAGTCTGTAGCTTTAGGGTTGAATGCACCTTCAGGAACTATAATATCCGCATGAATCTTGGATGGTTCTACAAATAAGTCATGCATCGGTCTAACCGTTTGAATATATTGCTGTGTGACACTTTTAAAATTTCGACCGCGTTCTTCAATATCACGTTGGACGCGTCTCAAGACGCGAATATCTGCAGGTGTATCGACATATATTTTAAAATCTAATAATGTTAATACTTCCGGCATCGCAAAGGTGAGAATCCCTTCCACAATGATGACAGGAGCAGGATTGGTTTTCACGGTTGCTTTTGCGCGAAGATGATTGACGAAATCATACGTTGGTTGTTGAATGGATATGCCATTTTTTAAAGCTTTTAAATGATCAATGACAAGGGTGACATCAAAGGCGTCTGGATGATCGTAATTAAGCGCGGCTCTTTTTTCAAAGGTTAAATCAATACGGTGTCGATAATAGTTATCTAGACGAATGATGACAGCATTACCCTTACCAGATTCAGATAACAGGACGTCTGCTAAGGTTGTTTTACCTGAAGCTGTACCGCCTGCAATACCAATAATGATTCGTTCCATTGTTGTTAATCATAAATAAAAAAGGTCATCCTTTCAATGAAAAGATGACCGAAAATTGTTAAGAAAGAATGAGTATTAACCGCCGCGACCACCAGGACGACGATTCAATGGTTTAGGAACGGTGACCGTAGGACGATTCACTTGCTTAGGTTGGTTAGGAATGAAAGGACCTTTGTTACCTTTCATGGGTGGGATAAATGGTTTTGGCATATTGGTTTCCTCAATTTTATTCTACATTAATTTGGGATAAATAGTGAGTGGTGAT
>JBDLRZ010000036.1:0-22999 GCA_039799785.1 Bacillota bacterium
CGCTGCCGCAACTTGTAGGGCATAGACAAAACCTGTACACGCAGCATTGATATCAAAACAAGTTATATCCCGATGATTAAGACCTAATCTAGCTTGAACAACAGCAGCCATGCTGGGTGAAGCAAAATCAGGAGTAATGGTGGCAACAATAATAGCATCGATAATTTCTTTATCAAATTTTGCTTTTTCAATGGCGTTGAGCGCTGCTTGATAAGCTAAATCTGCGGTGGTTTCACCTTCAACTTTATGCCTGGTTTTAATGCCGGTATGAGATACAATCCACTCATCGGTTGTATCAACCATTTTTTCTAAATCTGCATTGGTAATTAAACCTTTGGGAACATATTTACCAGTTCCAATTAATTTGATGGTTAACTTATTTTCCATTTTTTTTCTCCATGGTTTGTTCTTCAAAGACGCCAAAATCTCTAAACTTCTTTTCGCGATTTTTTAACAATGTTGTAGGCGATAACTTTAATAATTGTTTTAAATGCTTTTGTAACAAGATTTTTAATTGAGATAAAGTAAAATTCACATCTTCTTGAAAACCACCTTTTGCCTCAGGAACAATACCATCGATGATGCCAAATTCCAACAAATCATCTGCGGTTAATTTCATTAAAGCAGCCGCTGCTTTTGCTTTGGTAGAATCCTTAAATAAAATGGAAGCAAAACCTTCTGGGGAAATAATGGAATAGACGCTATTTTCAAGCATCAATAATGTATCGGTAACACCGATTGCTAATGCACCGCCAGATCCACCTTCAGATAGGACAATACCAATCATCGGGGTTTGCAGGGCTATCATTTCAAATAAATTATAGGCAATTGCTTGAGCCTGCCCTCGTTCTTCTGCTCCGATACCAGGATAGGCTCCTGGCGTATCAATGATAAAAATGATTGGTCGATGGAACTTTTCGGCTTGCTTCATGAATCTGAGTGCTTTGCGGTAACCTTCAGGGTGAGGCATCCCAAAGTTTCTCGCTATTTTTTCATCCGTGGATGAACCTTTTTCTTGAGCAATAATCGTGATAGGTTGACCCATAAACGTCGCTAAACCGCCAATCAACGAGGAATCATCTCCAAATTGCCGATCGCCATGCAACTCAATGAAATCAGGAAATAATTGCTTGATTAAAATGGAAGCTGTTGGTCTCTTCGGATGCCGGGCAAGCCGAACTTTTTCCCAAACTTTTTCTTCATTGTTATTCACGATTTTGTTCTCCATTGACGCCATGGAATCTTAATAATTGAACCAAAGACTGTTTTAATTGCTTACGTTCAACAACAAGGTCAACTTGTCCATGCTTTAATTGGAAAGCAGCAGTTTGAAAACCTTCTGGTAAATCTTGCTGTATGGTTTGCTTGATGACACGTGCCCCAGCAAATCCGATCAGTGCGCCATGTTCTGCCACAATAACATCGCCTAGCGAGGCGTAACTTGCTGCAACGCCACCTGTCGTAGGATGAGTCAATACAGAAATAAATAAACCACCAAGTTGATCCAATTTTTTCAAAGCTGCAGACGTTTTCACCATTTGCATTAAGGAAAGAATACCTTCTTGCATTCTCGCGCCACCACTTGCAGAAAAAATAATCAAGGGTAAATGTTTTTGTCCAGCGTATTCAATTAGACGCGTAATTTTTTCACCGACAACAGATCCCATCGATCCCATCATAAAAAAAGAATCGAGCACACCAATTGCAACTGGTAGGTTTTGAATGAGGGCTTGTCCCGAAATAAACGCTTCTGGTTGACCAGTACTTTTCTTTGAAACAGCTAACTTTTGTTCATATTCTGGCATCGATAATGGATTTTTAGAAGTTAAAGTGGCGTCGATTTCCTTAAACGATTGTTCATCCACCATTAATTGAATTCGATCTCTAGCATTTAAGCGGAAATGAAATTGGCAATGCGGACAAACGGATAGGTTTTCAACCAGTGCCTTTTGATAAATCGCAGAATGGCATTGTTCACATTCAACAAACAGACCATCAGGAATATCAATTTGATTTTTTGGAATCGGTTTCTCTGCAACTTTTAAGAAAGTCCGAAGTTTAGGTTTTTGTTTGGCAAAAATATCACTCATGCATATCCTTAATTCGTTCTAAGAATCTTGCAACAAAGCCTGTATCCACATTTCCAGATATAAATTCTTGCGTGTGGAGGATTGAATAATGAAATTCAATATTGGTTGTGATGCCATCAACCATGAATTGTTCGAGGGCAACGAGCATCTTTCGAATCGCTTCTTTTCGAGTTGGAGCATGGACGATGAGCTTTGCAATCATTGAATCGTAAAAAGGAGGTACTTCATAACCAGGATAGATATGGGTATCAATGCGTACACCAATACCTCCAGGCATAATTAATTGGGTGATTTTACCGGGAGCTGGTCTAAAGTTTGCTTTGACATCTTCAGCATTAATTCGGCATTCGATAGCATGACCCGTAATTTTAATTTGACGTTGAGTAAAAGGTAATTTTTTACCGAGGGCAATTTTGATTTGTTCCTTGACGAGGTCAATACCGGTAATGAATTCCGTAACCGGGTGCTCGACTTGGATGCGAGTGTTCATTTCAATAAAATAATAATTTAAATTTTTATCAACAAGAAATTCAATGGTCCCAGCATTAACGTAACCTACCGCCTTGGCAAGTTTAACCGCTGCCTCTCCCATTTTTTTACGTAATCGGCTATCTACCACTGGAGACGGACCTTCTTCGACCATCTTCTGATTTCGTCTTTGTAAGGAGCAATCTCTTTCACCTAAATACACACATGAACCATGACTATCACATAAAATTTGAATTTCAATATGACGCGGATTTTCGATATATTTTTCAACGTATAAGTTTTTATCCCCGAAACTTGCTTCTGCTTCCATGGATGTTCTATCGAACACTTCTCTAAATTCTTTTTCAGAGCGAATAATCGAAATACCACGACCACCACCACCAGAAGTGGCTTTGATCATCACCGGAAAGCCAACCTTTTTAGCAACGGTTAACCCTTCTTCAAGGTTTTCAACAATACCTTCAGAACCTTCAATGACTGGAACGCCTGCTTTTCTAGCAATAACTTTTGCGGATGCTTTATCACCAATTTGACGTATAGCATTGGCGGATGGACCGACAAATTTTAAGCCACAGCTGGCAACGATTTCTGCAAATTGTTCGTTTTCGGATAAAAAGCCATAACCAGGATGAATAAGCGTGGCTCCTGTGGCTACTGCTGCGGAAATGACATTATTAATATTAAGGTAACTATTTTTAGATCTAGGTTCACCAATACAAATAGCCTCATCGGCTAATTTAACTGCCATGGTATCTCTATCGGCAGTTGAATAAACGGCAACGGTTGGAATGGAAAGTTCCTTGCAGGCTCTAATAACCCGCACTGCAATCTCCCCGCGGTTGGCGACGAGAAGTTTTTCTGCCATATTTACTCCTGTGGTCGAAGTTGAATAATAACTTGGTTGAAACCAACCACGTCACCATTTTTACAATTAATTTTTTCAACCACACCGGAGAAAGGTGAAGCAATTTCATTCATAATTTTCATCGCTTCAACAATGCAAACGGTTTGGCCCTTGTTCACCCGTTGACCTACCTTTACAAAAGGTTCTGTCGTTGGTGAACTCGCAGCATAGTAAGTGCCTACCAAGGGTGAAGTTACATCCTTAAGTAAGACATCTTCAGTTGGCTTATTAGCAACGTTTGTTTGGGCTTTAGGATTAACATTTGGAGGTAAAATCTTCGGTTCATTGACCACAACATTTTTAGGTTCTACATTCACCGTTTCCTTTAATTTAGAAAGTGAAAGCTTAAAATTACCATCTTCAATCGCCATCGTGGTTAATTTAGATGACTCAAAATATTTAATTAAGTCTTGAACCTTTTTGAAATCCATACAATTTACTTAACTTTAGGTTGGATAAAGTTAACGATATCACCAATGGTTTTAAGCTTTTGGGCTTCATCATCAGCGATTTTAACATTGAACGTGTCTTCTAATTCCATAATTAGTTCGACAGCATCGAGTGAATCAACATTAAGATCTTCTCTTAAGCGAGTTGAAGCATTTACTTTTTCAGGTTGAACTTTGAATTTTTTTGCAACGACTTCTCGAATTTTTTCTAAAACCATATTGGGGTCTCCTTATAATGTATGAATTTATGTTATCACTCCACTTAATTATGTCAAGTATTCACAATTCCTCATAAATTTCATATGTAAGACTATATCTACACTTGAATTTTAATTGATTGATTACCAAATTATGATAAAATAGTTTAGAAAAGAGGTCTTTTATGGCAAATATTCAATCTCAAACCAAACGTATTCAAACGAATCACAAAGCGGAAGTGCATAACTTCACATTTAAAGCTAGTATGAGAACCGCGATGAAGAAAACCAAAGCTTTATTACTTAAAAAGGATCTTGCTGGTGCTAAATTAGCACTTAATCAAGCCATAAAGTTGATCGATAAATCCGTTGCTCACGGTATTCAAAAACCTCAAACCGCTTCTAGACAAAAATCTAGATTAATGACGTATTTTAATGTTCAATCCAAAACTTTAGCACAATAGTTTTTATTAACTTTAGCTCGAATTTGTTGTAAAATTATTCTAATGAAAACTAAATTAATTTCCCCTTCCAAAGATGGCTATTTCATGCCTGCAGAGTTTTCCTCACACGATGGGACATTAATGTTATTACCCTATCGGGCTGATGTTTGGCGGAATCAAGCGAAAGAGGCCCAAGAAGTTTTCATTAAAATTGCTAAAGAAATTGCGAAATTTGAATCTGTTCATATTGGTGTTCATCCATCAATATGGAGCCAATTTGAAAAAACTAAGATCAAAAACATTTCTTTTTTTCAAATTGAATATGATGATGCCTGGATTAGGGATACCGGACCGACCTTTGTTAAGAATAAAATTAGTCAATTTAGGGCTATTGATTGGGAATTCAATGCTTATGGTGGTAAGGACTTTGGTCTTTATGCCCCTTGGTCGATGGATGATGCCCTTGCTGGTAAACTTTCATCAAAATTTAAAATAGAAAGTTATCGTACTGATTCCTTTGTCATGGAAGGTGGTGCGTTCCACGTTGATGGCGAAGGTTTGGTGATGGCCACTGAGTACAATCTTTTCCATAAAGGTCGAAACCCGAAATTAACGAAAAAACAAATTGAAACAAAGTTATTGGACATGTTGGGTGGCAAAAAAATGATTTGGTTGCCTCGCGGTATTTATAATGATGAAACCAAAGAGCACGTTGACAACGTTGCAACATTTATCGGCCCTGGACACGTCCTCGTTGCCGAGGCTGTCGATCCTCGCGATGCTCAACAACCTTTATCTCAAGCCACTTTATTAGCATTACAATCACAAACCAATGTGGATGGTAAGCCTTTAAAAATTACCACGGTGGTCATGCCTAAGGCAATCCATCGAACTTATTTTGAATCTGCTGGTTTAACCCCAACTCCAGGCAGTAAAAATCGTCCAATGAACGAAAGACTCGCTGCCTCTTATCTCAATCTTTATTTTGTGAATGGTGGTGTTATCGTTCCTAAATTTAATCAAAAAACAGATGAAATTGCCCTCAAACAACTTCAAGAAGCGTTACCAGGACGTAAAATCATTATGATTGATAGTAAAGAAGTCCTTTTAGGTGGTGGAAATATTCACTGCATTACCCAACAAATTCCTAAGGGTGTTTTATAACCATGCGTCACGTTAACGTTGCCGCCATTCAAATGGCTATGACCGATAACCATAAGCAAAATATTGATCTAGCAACTGATTTAGTCAAACAAGCAGCAAAAAATGGAGCAAACATCATTCTTCTTCCAGAATTATTTATGAGTAAATATTTCTGTCAGATTGAAAATTATGATCATTTTTCATTGGCAAGAACTTTTGAAAATAATCCAGATTTACAATACTTTCAACAACTTGCGAAAACGCTTAATGTTGTGCTTCCCATTTCATATTTTGAACGTTCTAACCAAGTATTTTTTAATTCAATTGCCATCATTGATGCAGATGGTGCAATACTAGGACAATATAGAAAAATGCATATTCCAACGGGTGATTCTTATCAAGAAAAGTTTTACTTTACCCCCGGTGATACCCCTCTACAAGTTTTCAAAACAAAATTTGCGAATATTGGTGTTGCGATATGCTGGGATCAATGGTTTCCAGAAGTTGCTCGAATTCTTGCCCTTGAAGGCGCTGAATTACTATTTTATCCAACGGCAATTGGGTCCGAACCAACTTTACCAATTGATTCTCAACCACATTGGCAACATACGATGATGGGCCATGCTGCTGCCAACCTTACACCTCTTATTGCTGCTAATCGCATTGGATTAGAGTCCTATGGACAACATCAAATGACCTTTTATGGAACAAGTTTTATTGCCAATTATGATGGATCGATACTTCAACAAATGGATCGATTAAAAACGGGTTTTATTCAACAATCATTCGATTTGAATGCCATTGATAAAATGCGCTATTCATGGGGAGTATTCCGTGACCGTCGACCCAATATGTATAACCGTTTACTTAAGAAATAGCTTTGGTAAAATTAACGAGCCACCAACTTAAGGCCTCCACTTTATCCTGGCGACCTTTTTTGATGCGTTCATCGAGTTGGTCAAGGCTAAGTAGAATCTGATGGATGCGTTTTAAAGGAAATCGTTTTTTAGCTTGAGACATTAAGCGTATTCTAAATTCATGCACCTTTAAAGACTGACTAATTTTATAGGTGTCTAATCCTTGGTCCAATAAATAACAAACCTTTGCATAAAGCTGAAAATGTTTTGCAAGCATGCTAATTAAGACGGTTGGTTCAATTTGTAACACCATAAAATCTTGGTAGATCTTTAAAGCTTGCTTCAGGTTTTCTGCCATGATTTGATTAGTTAGTTCAAAGACATTATCTTCTAAGTTTGGTTTCACTAATTGATCAATTGTTTTCTCTTCAATGTTTACTCCGTACACTATTAATTTTTGAATCTCTTGATAAAGACGATCGATATCTGGATACGTTGCGTCAATCAATTTTATTAACGCTTTTGAGTTTATTGTTGCACCAAATGATTTAATCCAGGATTGCGCAAGTACAAATGCTTGATCCTTTGAAGGGATTTCAAGATGTTGCCATTGATGATGTTTCGTGATCAATTTTGAAAGTGTTAATCTTTCATCAATGTCGCCTTGATATAAAAAGATCAAATGGACAGGGGCGTTGGGTTGCTTTAAAAGGTCTTCTAATATTGCTTCATCTTCTTTTTTTTGAGACGATTGGCGACCTGTGCTTTTTCCAAAGAAGTTTCCTTGGGAGACAATGGTTAACTTTTCTTCTGACCAAAGACTTGGTTGAAGAACATCAGGTAACCATGATGAAATCGGTATGGATGAGCCATCTATTTTATCAATCACGGTGGTTTCTGGGACCTGTTTTAAATAGCTTTGAAGATGTTGCATCAACAATTGAAAAGAAGGTGAACTTATCAATAAAATCATACTTATATTTTACACGTTTGATAGCGAATTGTCCCTTCAATGTCGGTACGTCTTATCGGGATATTAAAGGACTCAATTCGTCTTAATACATCAGGATGTGGGTGACCGTATCGGTTTCCACCTCCTACTGAAATCACCACTTCCTTAGGTCTTATTTGTGTTAAAAATTCAACGGATGTTGAAGAATTCGATCCGTGATGACCAATTCTTAAGATATCCGCTTTTAAATTAGGATAAGCTTCTTGGATTAACAATTCTGTTTTATCTGTAGCATCTCCCATCACTAACCATTGGCAATGAATGTCCTGAATACCCAAAACCAAGGAACGTTCATTATCTTCCTGAAGAATCGAATGGAAATGCTGAAAGTTTTGAATCGTAAATCGACCTAATTTAATCGTGTTAAAAGAATCCTTGATGAGCTTTTGAACACGATAGGACTCTAATAAGGATGGCATGGCACCATCATGGTCAAAATCTGGATGTGTAATCACTAAATAATCAAGGGATCTAATGTTTTGTTTTCTAAAAAAAGGAATGAGAACATCTTTTGCCATGTCAAAGCTTTTCACACCACCGGTATCAATTAACATCGTTTGACCCATCGATTGAATCAATGTCGCATCTCCTTGACCGACGTTGATAAAATATACCGATGAACTTAACATGTTCTCAAACCCACTTAGTTGTAAAACGATAACTCCCAACAGAAATCCGATTAATTTTGTTTTATAAAATCGTAGTTTTAACCAGTAGGCCATGCCAATCAATCCACATAGGATGATGATAATTACTTTCATCCATCCTGAAAGTTCGCCTCCATAGACGATTCCATTGAACGTCGATAAGAAATTCAAAATGTGAATCCATTCGATGGTCACAAGATTTAAACCTGGAATCAATCCTCCTCCATAAAGATATAGAACCCAAAATGGAAAAAGAATACTATGAACCCAAGAAAGTGGCAAAAACCATAACGATGAGATTTGTAAAATCAACCCTTCTTGAAACCATCCATAGATGATGCTTGCTAGGACAAAACTTAACCACCTTTGCCATGATGATAATCGAGGAAATAAACCGATGAAAAACGTCATCCAAATTTGATAGAACAAATACACATGTGTACCGGATTGAGTCCACATATATGGGTTGATCCAACTTTGAATGGAAATGACTATGACTTTCAATCGTGAGGCATTGAGTTTTGAGGGATGTAATTTTAATAGTTCGATACCATAAACTCTTAACATGCCGAATTGTCTTAGATTCATTAAAAGATATGGCGAGAAAAAGATGAGTCTTATCCATCGACTTTGATTTTCGGTTAATTTAAGTTTTAACATCACATCCATCCATTGGTTAGTCAGATAGAAACCTAATCCTGAATATTGAATGATATCAATGAGTTCATCATGTAGCGCACCATCACCTACATTTCTTTTCCACAATAGCTGGGATACAAAATCACGTATCTCTGGGTGTAATGAAAGTAATCGTTGCTCAATATAGGTATCCACCGAGAATGGAAAACGAAACCAAATATCAATACGATCGATGGTGATCATATTCTCAACCCCTCTTTGATTGAGATAACTCGGAAAACTAAATAATCCTTCATAGGTGGTCATTCTCAAAGGCGTAAAGGTTCCTTGAATCAAGAGAATATCCCCCCAATAGGTCTTTATTGAGGGATTCACTTCCATATAAAAGGTTTGAAAGCCATTATGAATGATTGCCCATTTTTCCCGTTGATCGATGACCAAAAAATAGTTTTGATTTGTTGAAAAAATGAAATGTAATGTCAACGCCAACATCAAAAAACTAAGGGTATAGATGACCAACCATTTCCGCATGGTGACTTGTTTAACATACACAAACAAAAAGATAAGTCCAAAAATAAACCAACCCAATAAGGTTTGTTCAATAATCGATATATGAAAGAGGAAAATGGTAAAAACAAAAATCCAATATTTCAAAGGAGATGAATATAATTTTTAATTCTAGTAAAAGTGGATTGTCCGATACCAGGCACTTCCATGATTTGTTCTAAGTATTGAAAGAGTCCTTGGCTTTGTCGATATTCAATAATGGCATTCGCTAAACTTGTTCCAATATTGGAAAGCGTCATTAAATTATTTTGGGTAGCAGAGTTGATACCGACCTTTACTAATGCGGTCGTACCACACACATCATTTGGATCGAATTCAGGGGCAATGTAATAATGGAATCCTTCAATCAGTTGAGTCGTTGCATGGAAAGCATTCTCATCTGCATTTGTGGTCGCACCACCTGCTAATTGGACCAAATCACCAAGGGTTTTATCTTTTTGAATGATGTATGTACCTGGTTTTTGAATCTCTCCCGATAGTGTTACAGTCATAAAATCACTGTTCATCGAACTTGTTTCGGTGATCGAGTTTTGAACAATATTAGGATCTAAATTTAAGAATACAACGAGTGTGACAATCGTAAAGAATAAAACTCCGATCATAATTTTAAACATAAAAAAACCTCCACTTATCAATAGGGAGGTTTCATTGAAGTTATAAAGCGAATTTATTTATTCGATTTTGAGGATTTGTACTTGATAACTCTTAGGAGCTTTAACCGTCACTTTGTCATTAACGCGACCGCCCATAATGGCTTCACCAAGTGGTGAGACATTACTAATGGTCCCTTCACCAGGATTGGTTTCATGCGTTCCAACAATTTTGAAGGTATATTCTTTTTTATTTGATAAATTAAGAATTTTAATGGTTCTACCAAAACTTACAATTTTGGTACTACCTGAAGCGTCATCTACGATGGTGGCGTTTGACAAGATGTCTTCTAATTGACGAATGCGTTGTTCAACATCTGCTTGTCTTGCTTTAGCTGCATCGTAATCAGCATTTTCTGAAAGATCACCTAATGATCTAGCATAAGCGAGTTGTTCAATAACTTCTGGGCGAATAATATCAATTAAATTTCTTAATTCAGCTTTTAATTTGTCATACCCTTCTCGGGTTAATTGGACTTTTTCATTTTCCATGGTGAAACTCCTTTTTCTATAATGCTTGCTTATTTTAGCAACAATATAACTTAATTTCCATCTTTTTCGTTATCTTCATCGGTTTCTTCTTCATAGTTCGCAATCATGGTTTCAGCGTATTGAAGGGCTTCTTCGGATGGTTCTTTAAGTTCTTGGGTCAAATCATCATATTCCTTGACGTATAAATCATCTTCAGAGGATGGATGGTAGTAAATCACATAGTTTTGGTTTTTAAAGATGAAGGTAAAATAAATGTAAAAGATTTCCGCTTTGCCATTTTCTAAGACGATTTCTAATGTATTATCGAGGTTTCGATTCATATTGTTCCAATATTACACATGCAGATAATGAGTCAATGTATTGCTTCTGTTTTTTTTCAGGAATACCTAACATATGTAACCTTTCTTTTGCTTCAATCGTGGTAAAGCGTTCATCAACAGTCTTGATAGGTAACGATATCAATGATTCAAGTCGATGCACAACTCCTTTGACCCAACGCGTTTGATCACTTTCCCTACCATCCGCGTGAAAAGGAATGCCAAAAATAAGTTCACTTGGTTGGTATTCCTCTATCAATTGGTTTAATTGTTTAACGAGTTGACCTTCATCAACACGTGGAAAAAAGATTGCAGGCAAAGGCAAAATCATACCGAGTTTGTTCTTTACGGCAATACCTAAAGATTTTGATCCTAAATCAAACGCCATCAATATAGAAGCTTTAGATTTTATGGCATCCATGTCTTTATCACATGCTTAAGATCAATCATCTTTTTACCTGCACCAAAAGCTAAATCAGGTTTTCCACCACCAGAGCCTTGCATGAGTTGGGCTAATGATTTGGTAACGATGGAGGCATTTCGCTCCGGCGTCCTTAAGCTTGGTCCAACATACGTACCAATCGGATAGGAGTCATTTTCTTTACCAATTAAAATCAAAAACGACTCGGGGTTGGAAGCTTTTAATCGATCCATGACTTTCATCAATAAAGCTCTATTTAAGGAAGGTTCATAGAAAATTCCATGAAGGATTGGTTGGGATATTAATTGTTTTGATAACGTTATAAAGGTTTGCTCGGCTTGGGACTCTTGCGCAATCGTTAAGGAATCTTTTAGACTATCCTTTTCTAACAAGACTGCTTTTAATCGATCAAAGATTTCCTTTGAAGAACCAGCTTTTAATTGGTCTCTTAATGACTTTAGCATTCGTTCCTTTTGAGTGTAATAAGCATAGGCAGGTGATCCAGCAACGATGACTAATCGACGTGTGCCAGCAGCAATACTTTCTTCAGAGCTGATGATAAACATTCCGATTTCTTGGGTGTTACTAACGTGAGTACCACCACAGAATTCCTTTGAACGAGATCCCAACGTGACAATACGCACAATATCTCCATATTTTTCTTCAAAAGGAGCTGTTGCACCAGTTTTTCTTGCTTGGTCAATGGGCATGAGCTCAATCACGCAATCCGAAGCTGCAGCGATTTGTTCATTGACATCTTGTTCAATCATCGCTAATTCTTGTTCAGAAATCTTATTTGGGTGGGTGAAATCAAAACGGGCATATTGGTCACCGACATAAGATCCTTGTTGAACAATATGCGAACCTAAATGTTTTTTGAGAGCAGCTTGTAATAAGTGTAATGAAGAGTGATGTTGACGAATAATTTGTCGACGCTGACGATTGATTTCTAACGTTAATATATCTCCTACTTTGATGGAACCAAAGCGAACCAAGACTTTATGGAGATGTTGTTTATGAGGTGCTTTTTGAACATCGATGACATCTAACTGAACATTGGCATTGGACATCAACCCGAGATCAGAAGATTGACCACCACTTTCAGCGTAAAAATTCGTTTGCTGTAAAATAATCTCACCTTCATCGTCTAAAGTTGTTTTAGAAATACCATCTTTAAAAATACCAATGACTTTTGCTTGGAGCGGTTTACCATCATCGATGAATTTACTGTCTTGTTTAAAAGCTAATAAATCTGCAGATTGCTTAGCCATTGATCCAACGGTTTGCCTTGCTTGCCTTGCTCGTTCTCTTTGAGCTTCCATTAACGTTTCAAAACCGACCATATCAACGGATAGTTGATGTTCTTCTGCAATCTCTTTGGTTAATTCGACAGGGAATCCAAATGTATCATAAAGTTTAAATGCAATCTCACCTGTGATGGGTTGCTTTTGATCAAGATGGAGCTTTAAAAGTGTTTCACCATGTTGTAATGTGGTTAAAAACTTTTCTTCCTCTTGAAGAATCATTTTACTGATGGTGGATTGATGTTGTTCTAAATAGGGATAGTCTTTCATCATGATCGATAAGACAATGGGAATTAAGGATGTTAAGAATGGTTTCTGAATGCCAATCTTTTTACCATAACGAACAGCACGGCGAAGAATTC
The DNA here is from genome assembly GCA_039799785.1 of Bacillota bacterium. Taxonomy (GTDB): domain Bacteria; phylum Bacillota_I; class Bacilli_A; order RFN20; family CAG-826; genus UBA970. Next base: position 12,984 of record JBDLRZ010000036.1, read on the forward strand.
TTCTTAAAACATAACCTCTGCCTTCATTAGAAAAGATTGCACCGTCTGAAAGTGCAAAAGTCAGGGTACGAATATGATCGGCAATGACACGATAAGGACGAAATTCACTTTTTTCATAACTTACGGTTGCCAATTTTTCTATCCCTTGAATAATTGGGAAAAAGAGATCAGTTTCAAAATTGGTTGGAGTAGATTGGAATATACTGACTAAACGTTCTAACCCTGCACCTGTGTCAATATTCTTAGAAGGTAATTCTTTATATTTGTCTCTTGAAACACCGGAAATGGCATTAAACTGTGAAAAGACAATATTCCAAATTTCAATGTATCGGTCGTTAGAAATTTCTTCTTTGAGTAAGCGAACGCCAAGATTTTTAGGGTCATACGTCGTACCACGATCATAAAAGATTTCGGTATTGGGACCACAAGGACCTTCACCGATTTCCCAAAAATTTCCTTCAACAGGGAACAGATGATCAGAAGGTACCCCTAAACTTTGCCAAATTTTGGGTGTTTCTAGATCGAGTGGAGAATATGTCATGTATAGTTTTTCAATCTCAAAACCAAACCATTTGGGACTGGTTAACAATTCAAATGCCCAAGTAATCGCTTCTTTTCTAAAGTAATCCCCAATTGAAAAATTGCCTAACATTTCGAAGAAAGTATGATGGCGTGCTGTATATCCTACTTGTTCGATATCATTGGTTCTTAAACTTTTTTGTGCATTCGTTAAACGCTTGTTTTGTGGAATTTCAGAACCATCAAAATATTTTTTAAGTGCCGCAACACCCGAATTAATCCATAAAAGGGTTGGATCCTGAAAGGGGACTAAGCTTTTACCTTCAATGATTTGATGACCTTTTTCAGCGAAAAAAGTAAGCCACATTTGGCGAACTTGAGCACCTGTTAATGATTTCATGTTGACTCCTTTTAAAGAAAAAAAGTACCTACGCAAGGAACGAATTGATCGCGGTACCATCCTTGTTCATTGTTGTTTACACAATGCACTTTATAACCTTAACGGGGTTAACGGCAATGATTAGTTGCTTGTATTGAAGTGGCCTTCGTTTAAGTATAACCAACGCTTTCACCTAATCGTTGTCGCTAATGAAATCCTATACGATTTGCTTCAATAAAAAAATTATAGCACACTAAAGTCGTTGCTGCCCTTGGTAATAAATCTGGTCAATGAGACCACCACCTAAGCATTCACCTGCGTCATATAAAACGGCACCTTGGCCGGGAGTAATCGCTTTATAGCCAGTCGGAAACGTTAACGTAAGGGTTTGATCAGTTAAAGATTTGATGGTGACGGGTAATAAAATCTGACGATGACGAAAACGGGCCAAATATGTTTGACCAATGATAGGCGTATTTCGTATCCAATTTAATGACCCAACAGTAATTTCATCCGATAATAAAAATGTGTTATCTTCACCTTGAGCAACATAAAGAATGTTATTTTTTACATCTTTTTTAACGACAAACCATTTATCACTTCCTAGTGATTTAGAACCGCCTATACCTAATCCTTTGCGTTGACCGATGGTGTAATAATAGACGCCTTCATGGTGACCAACCGGTAATTTTGTCTCTATATCAATCATGATGCCTGGCTGTGCTGGAATATAGTTTTTAAGAAACTCTCTAAAATTTCTTTCTCCAATAAAGCACACACCGGTTGAATCCTTTTTCTCTGCAACTGCGAGGTTAAGGGATTTGGCAATCCGTCTCACTTCTTCTTTAGGAATATCTGCCAGTGGAAATAATGTGTGGGCCAATTGTGATTGTGAAATTTGCGAAAGGAAATACGTTTGATCCTTGTTTTCATCAACCGATAAATGCATGCCGGCTAGGCCGTCAGAATGATTCACTCTTTTCGCATAATGTCCCATCGCGATATATGATGCACCATGACTTTTTGCAAATTCATAAAACGCATCAAACTTAATGTATTTATTACATAAAATATCTGGATTCGGTGTTCGACCACGTTCGTATTCTTTAAGAAAAAAAGAAAAGACATGATCCCAATATTCTTTGACAAAATCAATTCGGAATAAAGGAATACCTAGCTTATCGGCGACAAGTTGAGCATCCACATAATCAACTTCTTGAGGACATAAATCTTGATTAAGGGTGGGATTTCCTAATTGGTCTGAATTAGCTAATGCGTCCCAATTTCTCATAAAACCAGCAATCACATCATAACCTTGTTGTTTTAATAAATAAGCAGAAACAGCGGAATCGACACCGCCACTTAAACCGATCATCACCTTAATCTTTTGATTATTCATTGCTATCTAATATTAGAGTAAAGGGACCTTTGTTGTGAACTACAACGCTCATATCAGCGCCAAATTCGCCAAATTGAACATTGGGATAAGTCGCAAATAATAATTGTTTGGTTAATAAGAAGAGTTGATTAGCATCATCGGCTTTCGCAGCAAGCGAAAATGACGGTCTTCGACTCGAGCGAACATCTGCATACAACGTGAAATTAGGAATACATAAGATATCCCCTTGAATATCATGAATCGTGAGATTGGTCTTTCCATTTGCATCAGGAAAGATTCTAAGTTGAAGTAGTTTTTCTATCATCCGGTGAACAATCTCGGGTCGGTCTAAATGAGTAAAACCAACAAAAACAACCATGCCTTTTTGAATGTTGGATATCGGTGAATGTAGGATTGATAATGATGCTGAGGTTACAATTTGAACAACGAGTTTCATGATTCAATCCAAGTATGGACAATTGGGTTTGCTTTAACGGGTTTTGTGCTCAATGTAAATGCATGTTTGATCATATCTAACGTATCTTGATTGAGGGGAAGATTGGTTTTCAAGGTTACAAGATTTGCGTCTACCTCAATCTTGTCACCAATTTTAAAGTGAAGCAAAATCCCAGCATTAGGATCAATTGAAGCTTCCTTGGTTAGTCGACCTGCTCCTAATAAAGAGGCAGCCTGTCCAAGTGCAAGTGCGTCAATTTTAGTTAGATAACCTGACGAGGTTGATTTAATTGATATGGTGTGTTTCGTCTTTAATAAATTGGGATTCAATAAATCGTTAAATTGACCCCCTTGAGCATGAATAAACTCCATCAATTTATCATAAGCTTTTCCAGATTTTAACACTGCCATGACTTTGATTCTTGCTTGTTTCATCGTTTCTGCTTTTTTGCCTTGAATTAAAAGCATCGATGAAGCTTGAATGCAGAGTTCCAATAAATCGCTTGGTCCTTTTAACTGTAAGGTATCTGCTGCTTCAAGAACTTCATTTCGATTCCCAATTGCATAACCGAGAGGTTGATCCATATCGGTTAACATCGCTCGGGTATCTCGACCAAGAGATTGACCAATTTGCACCATCGCTTTCGCAAGCGTTTTAGCTGCATCGAGCGTTTTCATAAATGCACCAGAACCAAATTTTACATCTAATAAAATTGCCTTTGCACCAGAGGCAATTTTTTTACTCATGATCGAACTTGAAATTAAAGGGATGGATTCAACTGTGCCTGTGACATCACGTAGCGCATATAATTTTTTATCCGCAGGGACTAACTCTAAAGTTTGACCAATGATGGCCATTCCGACTTCATTGACCTGTTTTTTAAAACGTTCTGGGGATAAATTTGTCGTAAATCCAGGAATGGATTCTAGCTTGTCGATGGTGCCACCAGTATGGCCCAGTCCTCGGCCAGACATTTTGGCAAGTTTTAATCCTAAAGCGGCCACGATGGGACCGACCACCAACGAGGTTTTATCACCAACACCGCCAGTGGAGTGTTTATCCACTGTGGTACCTTTGATGCCCGTTAAATCAACCGTTTCTCCACTCGATACCATTGCTTCGGTTAACCAAGCGGTTTCTAGACTATTCATACCATTGAGTTTAATTGCCATTAATAACGAAGCAATTTGGTAATCAGGAATCGTACCTTTGGCATAGCCATGGACAAAATAGATGATCATCTCTTTTGATAAGGGTAACTTCTTTACTTTTTGTTCGATTATATTGAGTATATTCATTTGATTACTTCCTTGGTAACGTTGCATCTAACAATCTCATTTGGTCGCTTCTAGATTGCATCAAGTTTCTCACCAAATCTGCAATTTCAACCGTAGATTTGCCTTCATACATTTCAGGTGTGATTTTATCTAAAAAATCAACTTGTACTGGATATTTTTTCCAATCAATTTTTGGATCTAGTGGTCTAAAAAATCCATATGTTACCATGGGTAGAATCGTAGCTTTTGCTTCCATAGCCTGTTTAAAAGTCCCTGCCTTAAAAGGCAACATTGGATTGGAATATTGTGTGTTGCGGGTTGCTTCTGGGAATACTAACCAGTGTGTATCTTTTTGAATCAAACTTTGCTTCATCACATCGAGTTGTTTTAATTGGGACCGAACACTTTTTCGGTTAATGAATAAAGCATCTATCGACGCGGTAGCATCACCAAAGAGAAATAACTTTCGAACTTCTTTTTTTGCAATAAATCGAACAGGATGTTCAAATAGATAGATAAGTAAAAACGGGTCCAACATAGAATGATGATTACAAACGATAAAATAGGGACCTTTATCTTTGGTTATTTCTGAATGACCAACGTAAAGTTGAATTCTTAATGTTTTATAGAGACCATGAATGATTTTTCTAAGCCGGGTATAGCGAATGGATAAAGGTATTCTTTTTTTAAACCATACATTAGGAAGTATGATAAAAAGATATCCAACAAACAATTCTATTAAAAGGCGAAACCCTAAGCGAAGGTACTTAAACATACCTACATTTTACAAGATTTAAGGCAGGGTTGTTAAGATTTTAACGGTAAGTGCAAAGGTTCTAGAAAATCACAAATAATCGTTGGTCCGATACCTTCTAGAACCTCAAGTCTGCCTTTGACACCAATTAAAGTACCAATCTTCATCGTCATAAAGTACTGATTCGTTGCCCTTGTCCAATGTTGAATTGGAATTTTATCCTCTACAAAGATACCGTTTTGATCTTTATAAGGTCTTTGAATTTTGATAAATCGTACATTATCTTTAATCGGTTCATCGATTAGGCCAATGACCATGACATTTGAAATCATAAGTTTCCTCCAAGATAACCATATTTTAAGGGAGGAGGGAGCTCTACAATCTCAATGTTGTCTAATTATTGTTTCAACATTAAAAAACGGATGGGTGGAATATGGGTTAAATCTAAAGGTTGTTTAACTTGGGATTCTCCATCAAACATTAAAGTAAAATTTTGTAAATCTGTAGGCATCATGATTTGGTGTAGTGAGGGATTCCATATTAAAACATAATGGTCTTTACCAAGGTGATAATGGACAGAAATCGCCCCATGAGATAAGCGATGGAATGACAATTGAGATTCATCCCATCCTTTAGGAGCTAAACCTCTAAAAAGTTTCCTTAATTGGATCAAGTCTTTAAATGCTTTTACCATCCATAGACGTTCATCAATCAGTCGATATTGAAATTGATTTACTTTGTCGCCAGATTGGAACGAGTTATGGTCGCCCTGTTTACTGCCACCTACTTCTTGCGCCATGTGGAAAAAAGGAATGCCATTGGAGAAAAGGATTAAACTATTCGCAAAGATGATTCTTCGCAGATGAAACATCTCTCCTTCATTCGCCTGACATCCTATTAATTTATCAAAGAATGTATTGTTATCATGGCATTCAACATAATTGATTGATTGTGTGGGGTGACTCACTTTGGTAGGTCCTAACGCTGGAAGGTAAGAACCTAACAGTAATGATGGTAAATCATGACCAGCATCAAGATTACCAGTTGCAAAGCCCGGAACATTTAAATCATGTTCATTGTTTCCGCCTTTTAATGTGTTGCGGAATAAATCATTAAAAAAAGCAAACTCTGGTAGTAAATGACTATTTTCCGTAATGCCCTTCTCTTCTTGTGGTAGATAGGTTGGCATGTTCCAACCTTCACCATACAACATGAAATCAGGTTTAATCTTTCTCACTTTATGTTGAATCTGATATAAGGTTTCCCGATCAATAATACCCATTAAATCAAAGCGAAATCCATCGACATGGTAGGTTGAAACGGTATGAATTGCAGCCTGAACAATCAGATGTCTTACCATCGTTTTGTCCGTTGCTAAATCATTGCCGCAATACGACCCATTACTCATTTGACCATTCGGATGTTTTCTAAAATAATATCCAGGAACAATTTTTTCAAAGGGACTATGTTGATAATCATAAACATGGTTATAGACAACATCGATATTGATACGAATGCCAGCTTGATGATATTGACTTACCAACTGCATAAAATCACGAATGCGAGAATGTGGGTCCTTAGGATTAGAAGCAAAACTTCCTTCTAAAGAAAAGTAATGATAGGGATCATATCCCCAATTGTATGATTGAATGATGTTGAATTCATTGACACTTCGATAATCCGTCACGGGTAATAATTGAAGATGTGTAATACCTAATGACGTTAAATAATCAAAACCAACGGGATTTTGATGTGGGGTTTTTTTATTTCTTTCTATCGCCCCTAAAAAACTTCTAGGATGGTCAAATGGAATGGAAGGATCACTTGATAAATCACGAACATGAGCTTCATAAATGACAGCATCCTGATAGTTCTTCAACCTTGGTAACGCATCATCGTGCATCGGAATTTTTAACGCTTCCATATTGATCACAACGCTATAAACACTGTTTTGACTTAAACCAAAACTATAGGGGTCAATCGTTTCTTGGTATTGACCATGATTAACGATTCCATATCGATAATATTGACCATCCAAATTCCCAGTAACATCATAATGATACACACCGTTTGATTTTCGAGACATAGGATAGGTATGTTGTTTTTGACCTGTTGCATCAAAAAAAATAAGATTGACCATTGAAGCAAGCGGTGCCCAAACTTGGAAGGACGTGGCATGCTTTTGATATTGATATCCTAAGTGTTCTTTTGAAGCATCGAAATCCTTATCAAAGGTATCCGCTTGCATCAGCACCTCAACGTGAATAGGGATGGTTCCAACATGTTCGATCACCAACGCATAACTATTACCTAACACATAAGGTTCATTTGCCCTAAAAATAAAATGATGAGATGTATTAGACTTATCTTCTTTGTGAAGATTCAAAGGTAATAAATCTTTGTCATTCACTAATAACTTAATTGATTGAACTTGAAAGGATGATAACCCTTGCGAAGAGGTATATCCTACATCGATTGTATTTAATAAACGAGCTTGAAACAGGTGCATGAATTTACCTGTTATATTATAACCATTGCAACGACATATTCACCATCATGAGAAATCGAAACATGGTGTCTAACTTTCTTGAATAAAATAAAAGGCGCACCATCATCCTCATGAAGAACTTCGATTTCCATCAACGGAGGTATTGGAAGTTTGCGATAAGCTTTGATAAATGCTTCTTTAGCTGCGAAACGACCTGCTAAATAAGTGGTTGGTTGAGAGTGAGAAAGATAAATTTGATATTCTTGCGAGGAAAGTATTTTCTTGGCAAGAGCATCTTTACGCTCAAATCTTGAAATTTTGGCAAGGTCAACACCAATACCTTGGAAGATTGGTTTATTTTTCATCATCTTCTTCTTTAAAGTTAGGGTTTACCAATACTTTTCGACCCCGGTTGTTATTAGGATTATCGAGCGATCCATCGATGATTCCTTCTTGTTGAAGCTGTTTAAAAATCTTCAAGGCACGCGGATAACCTGTATTATACGTTCTTGAAATCCATGACATCGAAACATAATTTCTTACACTGGCTGCTGCTTTGATTTCGGCATAAATGGGATCCACAAAACCTTCATTGAGCGTAGATGGTAATCCAGAGGCATCCGCGAATTGGGGTGTTTTATCAATGAGATTTAAAAATCGTTCATCATATTGGGGTAAGGCTTGATTTCGAATATAAGCACAAATACGTTGAATCTCATTATCAGATATATAAGGAGCTTGAACGCGAATTTCACCATATCGAGCAAACAACGGATTTACCAAATACATATCCCCGTTACCACCTAGAATTTCTGCGCCAGCATGGCCTAACATGGTAATCGAGTCAACTTGTTTACTAACTCTTAAAGCAACAATCGTGGCCAAGTTGTTCTTAATGCTTCCAGTTAAGATATTCGTCGTTGGACGTTGTGTCGCAATTAATAAGTGAATTCCTGCGGCGCGTGATTTTTGTGCTAAACGTTGAACGATATCACTGATTTGAGGATTGACGTTGATGAGGTCATTGTATTCATCAATCACTGCAAAGATTAATGGTAGCGTTGGTACATCATTTTCAACAGCATACTGGTTATAGGTCTCTAATGAAATCGTTTCAGTATCTAAGAATTTTTCATAACGTGATTCCATTTCATCAATTAAGCGTTCAAGTGCAATTTTTGCTTCAATAAAATCAGAAATAATCGGGCAAAGGAGATGCGGTAAATTTTTATACTTCGATAATTCAAATTTCTTTGGATCAATCAATAGTATTTTTGCTTCCGTTGGGGTTGCACTCATCAGAATAGATGTTAAGAAAGAATGCACAAAAACAGTTTTTCCACTTCCACTCGAACCCGCCACTAAAAGATGAATGATTTCTTTTGGTGTTAAGGCAATCACTTCACCTAAGATATTTCTACCAAACGGCAATACAAATTTATGTTGATATAAGGGTTCTGATCTTAGATCTGCCACTAATTCTTTATAACCAACCATGGAGATACGTTCATTTAAAACTTCAAGTTGACTTACGGTTTTTCCAGGAACAAGTTCCTTTAGTGACATTGGATAGCCACCTAATGCGACCGCTAAGTCGCCTAAAACGCGTTTGACCTGGCTAATCTGAGCACCTTCATCCATTTTGACATCAAATGCGGTGACAGCAGGACCAATTTGATAGTTAACAATTGATGCTTCAATGCCTAACGCTAAAAACTTTTGATTCAAAACTTCAACACGTTTCCTGGTTGTTTGCTCATTAAACTCAATATCGTTTAGCGCAGAACGTGTATCCAATAAATCTAAAGATGGCAGTTGATAAGATTTCGATGAAGAAGGTAAAGTCGTTTTGGATTGAGGTGATAGAGAAGGTCGTTGAAGTGGGGATGGCTGAATGGATGGAATCGCATGATCCGGAACTTCTGGCGCTTCATATGTCGAAGATAAAGATGCGGTTTCAATCGGTTCAAACTCTTCTTCATCTTGATTCATGGAAATTTTGGGCTGGGTAAATCCAATTGAACCGGTTGATTTAGGGGAATTTGTTGTGACGTTTTTTTTAAATTGAACTTTCGATAAACCTTGAACACTTTGACCCGTAAATAACGACTTATACGTCTGTAAACCTTGTCCACTTTCAGAGGATTCGGCATAAATATGGAGTTTTTCTTTGGCCGGTTTTGTTTCTGCAATCTTTTGAAAAAAAGCTTTTTCTTTTTGCTTTAATTCGATTTGTTTTGCGCCAAAGCGAATGAGTTGTAACCACATCATTTCTAAACTGAGGGCAATGCCAACAATCAATAAGGTCAACCATAAAATCGTTTGAATACTACTTAAATTCAATACTTCCATTAAGGTAACAAGAAAATAACCAATAATACCTCCACCGATAGAATCAGGAAGTTCAATGAGTGGTGCGTTTAAAGCCGGAAATTGATTAAAGAATACTTCGATCACATTACTAAAAGAGAGCGTTGGCACAGGATTCATCTTCATCAGACCATTCACTGTTGCAATGGCCAATAAACTAATCAATGCTAGTACAATACCAAGAAGTGTTAAAGACCATTTAACTTTTAAAAAAGGGCGATTAAAGAACAATGCTAAACCGTATCCGATAAAAAAAACATAACCAAGAAATCGTAATTGTCCGATAAAGAAACCAAATCCAACATTAATAATAATGGCGATAATACCTTGATTAATCAAACCAAGTAAGGTCAATAAAATTAAAAAAGAACCCAAACCAAGTTTTAAGTAATGG
>JBDLRZ010000037.1:0-9137 GCA_039799785.1 Bacillota bacterium
TACCATTACCCCAAACTAATGGAGCTTCAGTGGCTTTGGTGAATTCAGCAGGATCAAAGTCCATAGTTGAACCAATCATCATTTCTTTGATTTCGGCCATGTTACCAACCCAACCTAATGCAGGAGCGGCAACGGTCCAATAACCAGATTCTGATTTGGTCATCGCTACACTTGCAGATGCATCCGCTAATTCAAAGGTGGTAATGGCGTCACCTTCTGCATCAACAAAACCAAAGGCTTCAGCTTGAATTTGTTCAACATACCATTTGGCATTCGCTTCGGTCGCAACCCAAGCATCAATATCAGCAATACCTTCTGAAGTGTATTTGAAGGTTTGTGCCCATGCTTCACCCGTCACTTCAATCGTGAAGATTCGATCACCGACTTTTAAGTATTGGCCATATACCGTCGTCACTTGTGCACCAGTACGCGACGTACTTTTCACAGCAACGGTATTGGCAGTATCTTCAGCAGCGGTGACTTTTCCCCAGCTATAAGGTAAGAAGTATTCTTCAAAATTAATTTCTGTGACAACATCATCTTCGGTTACGATGTCTGCTACACCAACATAATGGCTATGAACAAGTCCAAATCCAACACCAGCTTTTGTTTCGACTGTTGGCCCGCAACTTGCTAACAAGGTTGCAGCGACCACTCCTGCTAATAAAGCTATTCTTTTCATTTCCATTCCTCCTTTAGAAATGTTCTTTTCTACAATCTTATTGTCAATCATCGGGCTCTTACATACAATTTATGAATTGAATGAAAACGCTTTCATGAACGTAGGTTATCTTATAAAACCTCGTAATGAACGTCCTTATCTTTAATCATGATGGATTCATATCCTTGAGAATAATAAACCTCAACTTGATCATCATGAACTTCGACCCACGCCATTTCTAAATCAAAACCTTCTAACATAATTTCTGAACGCAATGACATCGCTTCCGATTTGGTCATCGTCATCATCGCGGTGGATAAGGCGTCTAATCGACCTGCAGGATACGTTTCAGAAATTACATTCAATTCAATCGCGGGTTTTGAAGGATATCCCGTTTGAGGATCAATGATGTGGTGACGCAATATTTTTTCTGATCCTAATGGCATTAAAAAACCATTGTAAGCGCCAGAGGTAGATAGACTATGTCTTCCAGCTTTTTCAATCGAGAAAGCATATTCGGCAGAAGGATGAGGAGACGTCACTTGCCAGCGATAAGGCGTGTTGCCATAACGATTACCAAGCGTGGTAATGGAACTTGTGCCATTAGAAATATACCCGCGAGTATAGCCAGTATTTTCTAATCGATCCGCCATCACATCATTGGCAAATCCTTTTGCAATGGCACCTAATGTAATTTTTAATTCACCCACTTGTGAGTCTTGAAAAGCATTGAATTTTGCAAATGCTTGACCATCTTCTATTTTTAATTCTAACGTGTCATCAACATCTTCATCCGTTATCGGTACAAACTTTAATAAGTGTTCTAATGCAAGACGTTGCAGTGGTTGATAAGCAGGATCAAGGTCTCGATAAAACATTCGATAATAAGGATTATCTAATAATGCATCCCAGTAATCTGAAATCGCACCAATGAACATATTAAATGCTCCATTCGTAAAAGCGGTCATCCATTTAGCCTCCGATAACAAATCATAAAAAACATCATCAATTGGAATCCATTGGTTGGAGCCCATCGAAGCATTCAAGACCTTTAAATTGTGAATGGTTTGAAAATCAACATCGTTAAAATCATGGTGGCGATCGGCATAGGGATGTAATCGTTGGACTTCTTCAGTTAAGATACGAACCACTTCATCTTTTTCTGCTTGAGGAGCTTTAGCCTCATAATTGGCGAAAAAAATCGTATAAAACGGATCAAGTTTTGTTTGATTTTCATCTCTAACATCGATGTTATAAGCGAGCAATTGATAAGGGTTCACACCTTGTTCAACTGGTCGAATCCAAATTAGCGTTGATAAAATCAACGCACTTAGCACTGTGCTGATAACCAATACGAGTCGTTCTTTCAATGAGAAGGTTTGTTTAAACCAGATGAGGAATGGTTTCATACCAACACCTTTTCAACGCGATATAAGACTTGTTGGCTGACTTTTGCGATGATCAATCCTGCCATTAAACTCGAGACGATTAAAATAGGTAAATAGTTGATCATGTAAATGGATTGATATAACCACGCTACCATCATGATTTGTCCGACCCCATGGAAGACTGCAGAAAACATCGACAAACCAAAAATGGAAAATTGTTTGAATGATTTTGCACTAATCACGGCAACGGAGGCAACTAGGAAACCAGACATTGCAATCAAAAAATTAAATCCAAATCCCGTGAATAGACTCGTCATGATCACGCGCGTAAAACCATAAAAAACATAGGTTTTATCATCATATAAATAAAGCACTATTAAACCGACCGTGTTGGCCAAACCTAATTTGACGCCAGGGGCAATGAAAGCGGTCGGTAATAATACGGCTTCTGTGTAATTCAGTAAAACCCCTAATGCTAAAAGCATCGCAAGACGTGTTAACTTTTGTACTTGTCCCGATTTCATGACTTAGGTGCCTCAATGACGGCCATAAAATAATTCGGTGCACAAATCAGTGGAAGGCCAGGAGTGCGAACCCATCCTTGTTCAGAACATACATTTAAAGGTGAGGTTTCTTGTTCAATGCGAATTTGTTGTCCTTCAATCGCCAGGACAATATCACCCAGTAGAATCGGATAATCTTCCTCTTCGAAGGTGATTGTTTGATTTTCATATAAGGAGTATTGATTGACCAAAGCATTTTCAATATAGACGGAAACATATAAATCTCCACCTGGGCGATTCAGTAAATTGATATAGACCAATAACAAAGATAAGAAGATTAGAAGGATGGAAAATCCATACACGTCTCCTGGCTTTTTCGTTAAGGTAAATGGTTTGTGTTTCATTAAAAAAGACTAGGTTTTACCTAGTCAAATTATCAAGCAATCAACGATAAAATACAAGTAAGGATAGGTTACTTCGACCCATCAATTTTTTGCACTTTCGCTTCAAAGCTACATGCATCGTGTTGGCCACAGCATCCACCTTGTGGGTTGGTATCACAACTTTCAAGTTGACTTGCGGCAATTGTTTTTCTGCGTACATTCGTCACCATCGCATAGGCTGCGATTAACACCACGATCACACCAATCCCTAATAAAAAGCGAACGATTTCATTCATGTTAGAGTCCTCCTAAGCCAATCAACGCCATCGCCATCAACGCAAGGATTATCAATGTGATACTTAATCCTTGAAAAGGCTTTGGAATTCGGCTTGTTCGCTCTAGGCGTTCTTGATAAATCACCAGGAGCAGATTTATCATAACAAATCCAATCGGAACTGCCAATGAAGTCGCAATGATATCCCAAAAATTTAAAGTTGAAGGAATGGTCGTCATTAACACATACGTAATAACGGCATTCGTGGTAATCAAAGGAAAATAAAATCCATACTGTTCAAATAACGTTGGAAAGAAACGTTTCACAATGAAGGCTTCCAGTTGACTGACACCAGCGACCACAAAGACGGCAAATAGGAATGAAAGGAATGTTAAGTTAAGAGGGATAAGTAACCATTGATAAACACCGAAGAAGATTAGGCCACTTACCAATGTGACATCGATCATCAACAAACCAACCACAAATGCCACATCTAATTTTCTTAAATTTCGTAATAAGGTAATATCAATAAATTGTGTTAAGACAATATTGCCACCAATCAGACCCATTAAGAAGATGCTAAAAAAGTTCATGCTTGGGTTCCTCTTAACCGTTGAACCAATGCGATCCAAAGAGATGCAAGTAGTAATAATCCAATGGCCCCATCACTGCCTTGAAAGATGGGCATCCGATAAGGTACATCCAAAATTTCAAAACTAAATAACATTGATGATATGGTGCTTGGATTGGCAAATTGAATCATGCCTAAACCAAATAAATCTGCCAAGAACCCAATGGGTACAACCAACGCTGCAAATCCTACCACCGATCCTAATGTATTGAATAAAATATCTTGATAACGATCTGTCATCACAACCGTTTCAACTCGGGCAAGAATCAAACCACTAATCGCAATAAAGGGTAATAAATTATCAATTCCTTGGACCCATCCTGGAACATAGGCGACTGCAAGCATTTGAATGAGCGTGCCCACACTCGCCATCACGATCATAATTAAAATCCATTTATTCTCTTCTTGAAATTGTTTTCTTAGAACATAAAGAATCGAAGTCGATAAAAATAAATTGAGGAGTAAGGCAACTGACATCATCCAGGCACTGGTTAGCGAGACACTACCCGCAAGTAAAATAAACAATCCTAAACCGAGGGAGAGGACTAAATGTTGTTGTTGCAATGCTTGTTTAAATGCTTTCATTTTAAACACCAACCCTCAATACATAATCATCACGAATGGCCGTTAAACTATTGATCACGCCACGACGGGTAAAGGTTGCTCCGGTTGAAACACTTACGAAGGCCGCAGTCCATCCATTCGTATCATCGATTGGTAATTGATCAATCGCATCTGGAAAATCGAGTAACGCATCTGCACCAAAACCAATGGTTTCACTATGTTCAATGATGACTAATTTTCGAATGATGCCTTCACGGATACCGATTTGATAGGTAAGTCCTGAAGCATAACCAGTGGTGATAACGTCATACGTCATCGCGACAATCTCATCTCCGATGGAATAGGTTCGATAGGATTGAATACCAGCATCCAGTAAATCACCTGTTGCCGATTCAACGTCGCCCAAGCTATAGCCCGTGAAAGTATTTAAATCCAATAAATCCAAGTACGTTTGATTGAGACGATTTTCAATGATGGGTTGCGTGAAGATTTGGGTCGCAAACAAAACTGAAAATGCTGTAATAGCCGTTAATCCTACGCTGATAACAGAAGGTAACGGTTTAGCCATTGTAATTTCCTAATGCATTGATGATGGCATAAAAGATACGGGTAAAACTAATGGTTGCCCCGCTGCCATTGGGATTAAAGTTTGGATATACGGGTCCGCTTTCTGACAAGGCAACAATGTCATGAACCGTCATTCCGATATAAAAATCTAATACATCATCAAGTTCATCTTCAACAATACCTAAGTATGGATTGCTAGTGGCAAATGTACCTGAAAAATCGATACCTTGAATTTCATCATTGGTTGCATCGACATAAACGGTGGTATTTAAAACATCGGGTAAATCACATTCATCGCAGGCATAACTCGATGCACTACCTTCAACAATCACAATGTTTTCAAACGATTGCTGTATTGCTTTTAATAATCGCGAGGTTGTGGTTGAAGCACCGGCAATCGTTAAATTCTCAGGGATACTTAATGCATTCAATGCGAGTAGTTCTTTGACATCCATTGATAAATATTGATTCAAAATGGCTTGACCTGAAGTTTGCCAAATGGAAACGTATTCGCTACTTGTGATACCTTGAATCAAATCAATTTTGACGATTTGGAATTGGCGATCCACCCCAACATCGACGATTAATTCAGTTGGCGTTTCATCGTATTCATGGAAATATCCACTAAAGGTGCCTCGGTATGTCGCATACGGGATCACCACGACTTCACTGGAAGATGGGGATGAGTTTGTGTCTGCAGAAACGAGCGTTGGTAAAACGGTAACGCCCACTGCAAAGACCATTAAGCCACTGAGTAAAGCATATCGTTGTTTTAAAAATTGTGAAGTCAAACCGACTGTATATTTGTCGATAATTGGAGAAAATAGGTTTGCAACTGCAATGCCATAAACCACACCTTCGGGTAACGCGGTTTGTGTGCGGATCAACAGCACAACGATACCAGCAATAATACCAATCATCGCTTTGCCATAGTTTGAGGTCGGTGAGGTGACTGGGTCGGTCAACATAAACATCCCACCAAAAAACACGGAACCTAAACTAACAAAGGTAAAGGCATACCATAACGGATTGATATTGTGAGCAAGAGCTAAACCGAAGGCACCAAACCAAACTGTGAATAAAAAGAAAACCGTTGGCCGCCAATTATGTGCTTTTAAAATCGTTAATATGGAACCTAGGATCACAATCAATAAAACAGAGGTTTCGCCTAAGGCTCCAGAATAATTACCAAGGATTAATTGCCAAAGATTGTCGACAGGTAAACCATTGAGGTTATTCGCAATCCATCCAGGATTCAACGTCGCAAATGCTGTGGTGATGGTTTGACCCGTTTGTGTCAAACTTGGCACATCTTGAATACGGTCGAGATAGCCCGTCAATTGTCCACCGAATGCAAGACCTACAAATATTCTTCCGAAGGCTGCAGGATTAAATAGATTCATTCCAAATCCACCAAAGGTGTATTTAACGATTAACGTTGCAAATAAATTACCGATGATCACAACGTAATATGGCGTTCCGATGGGAAGCGTTAACGTCATAATCACAGCGGTCACATAAGAATAATGTTTTTTTACAAAGGTTAAGAAATAAGGGATTAATCGTCCATCGTTGGATTGATAACGAAGCGCGCCTACCAACATATCGGCAAGAAGGGTGACCACCAACGACGTGATCATCATGCCTAGTCCTTTGATTGCATAATCAAGACCATGCGTCAATCCGTGGAAACCAATTGAAAATAGAAATAAGCCCAATAA
Organism: Bacillota bacterium; assembly: GCA_039799785.1. Lineage (GTDB taxonomy): Bacteria > Bacillota_I > Bacilli_A > RFN20 > CAG-826 > UBA970. Next base: position 6,693 of record JBDLRZ010000037.1, read on the forward strand.
ACCAAGTGTATAATCTCGCATGGCCCGTTTTGTTTGAGCAACAGGATTTCTTAAAAAGGGACCAGGAGAGGTTACAAAGGTGATCATGATGCTTTCACCACTTGTTTGGCTAATTCAATTCTTGTTTTGGTTTTACCTAAGCGAACCGCTTCAGTTACTTCAATTTTGGAAGGACATACATACGTGCATATACCGCACTCGACACATTTCATCGCATCAAGTTTGAGTAATCTTGCTGTATTTTGACTATCGAGAGCAAGTTTAATTTCAATCGGTTGTAAGTTGGCAGGGCAATTACTCGTACAAGCGCCACATCGTAAACAGGTTTCTTCTTGAGAAGAGATCGGTGCTAAAACTGTAAACCCACCAAAATGAGGTTGGACTGAAAATTGATCATCTTTAACAGCTTTCGCTGACATTGGTCCACCGATAAAAGCCGTTACTGAATCCATCGCATATCCACCAACAGATTTGACCACGTCACTCATCAACATACCAACAGGGACTTTCACATTCACATCTTGGTGAAGACCTGCTCCCGAAAGCGTTAAAATTCTTTCGGTGATGGGTTTACCAAAAACGACGAGTTGATGCAAAGCAATGGCAGACGTTAAATTAGAGACGATGACTTTGGCTTCTAAAGGAAATTTATCATACTCACGGTGTAAGACGGTACGCACTAAGGTTCGTTCCCAGCCCATCGGATACACATCCGGTACTGAACGAATTTCAATGTTTGGAAAATCCTTGAGAAAGGGTTCTAATGCTTCTTTAATGGCGACCTTGGTTTGTTTAAAGGCGATGATGACTTTTTGAGCATTGGCAGCAATTCGGAAAAACTCAGAACCTTTGATCACTTCTTCTGCATAAAGCTGAGCTGCTTGATAATCGGTTGATAAATAAGGTTCACATTCAACCCCATTGATTAAGACATATTCGACATCTTTTGCAGATTGATATTTAAAGTAGGTGGGAAAACCTGAACCACCTAAACCTGTTAAGCCACCTTCTTTGATTTGATGAATAATTTGGTCGCGTGTCGGTAGATTGGATAATGGTTTTAATGTGTATTGTTGCTTGTATTGATGATCGTTTTCGATCACAAAATGAGGAACAGCCCGTCCCACGATTGGATGATACTTATCAGTTTTATCGATAATTTTTCCTGAGACACTGCTAAAAAATGGTACATACATATCCTTACGTATGCCAATGATTTGGCCCATCAAGATTGTTTCACCTAAGGTAACTTTAAGATCAATATCGACCCCATTGGGACCCACAAGGGGAATATAGATCAATTGCTTAGCTTGTTCGGGTAATTCCAAAATCGGTGCATGAGCACTGGTTTCTTTTCGACCATCTATATGAAGCGGTTTTAAAGCCGTAAAGATGTTCAAATTCATACACCCAAAGTATAAACAAAAAAATGGTATGTGAATACCATTTTTCAATGAAACATTTTATAAAAGCGTTTTCAAGCCTTAGGGGTTCTTGACTTTGAACGAATCTTGATCATATGACCCATTTTGTCTTGTTTGGTCTTAAGATAGAATTCGGTTCGTTCGTGATGGTTTAATTGGATCTTCAAACGATCGACGATTTCAATACCAAATCCTGATAATGAGCGAATCTTTGTAGGATTGTTCGTCATCAATTTGATTTTTGAAACGCCTAAATGTTTGAGAATTTGAGCACCAATACCATATTCTCTGAGATCTTCTGGAAAACCTAAAGCTAAATTAGCTTCCACAGTATCTAATCCCATATCTTGTAAAGCGTAAGCTCGTATTTTATTGATTAAGCCAATGCCACGACCTTCTTGACGCATATAAAGTAAGATACCACGACCTTGTTTTTCAATGCGTTTTAAGGCTGCTTGTAATTGTTGACCACAATCACAACGTTGAGAACCAAACGCATCGCCCGTTAAACATTCCGAATGCACACGAACTAAAACTGGTTCATCACTGGTGACGTCACCTTTCACTAATGCGACGTGGTGTTCACCATTGAGTTTATTCACAAAACCAACCATTTTAAAAACACCATGCTTCGTTGGCATTTCTGCAGTTGCAATACGTTCAATATAAGATTCTTGTTGACGACGGAATGCAATTAAATCGGCTATCGAAAGGGAAAGAATTTCTTCTTTTTCTAAATGTAGTTGGTTGCCGGTAAGTAAGCGACCCACACCATCACAACTAGGGACTAAAATACCTACAGGTTCTAATTTTGCTAAGTAGGCAAGGTCAATAATCGCTTCAAATGGAGAGGCCTTCTTTAAAGTTCCACCCAGTTTAACTGGATACGTTTGATAACCAACATCAAATCTAAAATTTTCATTGGTTGAATTTGAAGAAACCAATGCTTTGATCATCGATTCAAAAAAGTTAGCGTTTAATGCATAACCTAAATCCAAAGCACCGACTGTCGTCATCGGAA
>JBDLRZ010000038.1:0-12023 GCA_039799785.1 Bacillota bacterium
TAATCATATTGACCTTATTTCGATTGTTTAAATCCGTGTTAATCGGTACTTTAATTTCGTGTGCGCCTTTTTCAAAGAATTTTTCTTCACGAAGTTTTTCAACAAAATCCTTCGTTAATAACGTACCCTTATCTAAGCGTACTTCACCATCGGCATCAATGAGGTCTTCAGCCAAAACTCGACCTGCTAAGCGATTATAAATACCTAATTTCTTAGCATATTTATAACGACCCGCCATCCCTAAGTTATAACGCTTGGCATCAAAGAATTTTTGAATTATAAAGTTATTGATTCCGTCATCCGTTCTTGGTTCTCCAGGTTTCATTTTGGAGAAAATTTGGCTTAAAGCATAATGGGTTGAAACGGTATCAGAGTCTTTTCCTAATGTATTTCTTAAGATATCTTTATCGCCAAATAATCCGATGATGGTTTCATCTAACTTCTTGGCATATTCTTGTGCGCGAAGTTCTTTATTTTTACCTTCAAGGGTCGATTCATCAAATGCAAGTAAGGATTTTAAAATAATCGTTGCATACATTTTACGTTGACGGTCGATACGAACAGACAAGATATCTTTCGCGTCGGATTCAAATTCTAACCATGTTCCTCTCATTGGGATCAAGTCAGCTTTAAATAAGAACTTACCAGTTTTATCCATCGCTTTGGATAGATAGGCACCTGGTGAACGACGAATTTGCGAAACGATTACTTTTTCAACACCGTTAATAATAAAGGTGCCAGAGTTCGTCATGAGTGGGAAGTCACCAAGGAATACTTCTGATTCTTTGATGTTGCCATCTTCTTTAAAGATTAATCGTAAATTAACCCGTAATGGTACGGAGTAAGTCATATCGCGATCTTTACATTCTAAATATGTATAGCTAGGTGCATCAAAACGGAAACCTAAATATTCAAGTTTTAATGTACCAGCATAATTTTCAATTGGAAAAATATCTTTGAGTGCTTCATCAAGACCTTTTTCTAAAAGCCATTGATAGTTTTCAGTTTGCACTTCCACGAGGTTTGGTAATGGTAATGCCCCGGAAATTTTCGAATAATTCACACGGTTGTTATCCATGTTTTGGTAATGACGAGCACCACCGGTACCGATTTTTAAGGGTCCAGTTAATGCGACGGTATCGCGTCCAACTTTTACTTTTTTCTTTGTCGTTTTTGCCATATGTCTCTCCTTATGGTTTTGCGATTAACACGAGATAGCCTTTGTCTCGGTCTCTGCGCAGGACCTTGCTAAACAACGTTAGCAAATAGGTCTCATGGGATTCAGCGCCTTTATCCTTACGAATGACAATGTATAAACTGCCATTGGGATTGAGGTGCTGTTTGGCTTCTTGATATAAACGATAGATTGTTTTTTTTCCGGCGCGAATCGGTGGATTAAAGGCAATCACATCGAAGGTTCGCGTCAATTCTTGAAAACCATCACTCGTTAATATGTGGAGATTCGTCAAGCCAAGACGTTGGGCGTTGTGTCTGGCATCAATGACTGCCCGTTCATTGACGTCGGCAAGTGTAAGGATCAACTTTGGATTAAGACTTGCTAATGTTAATCCAACAGGGCCGTATCCACAGCCAAGGTCTAAGCACGAACCGCTTAATGTATCTTGCAACAACACATGAATCAGCAATCGGCTACCGGCATCAAGACCTTGCTTAGCAAAGATCCCGCTACTGGCTAGAAGTGTGAATTTATTGCCACCAATGTCATACGTTATCGTATATTCTTTGATGGTTTTGGGTGGATTATTTTCAAAATAATGACCCATTTCACGCCCTCCTATAAAGTGGTAAAACCTGCCTTATTGAAAAGGCAGGTTTGTAACTTTTCGAAATTGAGCTTACTTAATTTCGACTTCAGCACCGGCAGCGACCAATGCTTTTTTGTGTTCTTCAGCTTCAACTGGAGAAATTTTTTCTTTGATTTTGCTTGGCGCTCCATCAACGAGTTTCTTTGCATCCATTAAGCCTAAACCAGTAATGGCTTGAACAGCTTTAATGACAGCAACTTTTTGTGCACCAGCACTCTTTAAGGTGAGGGTGACTTCAGCTGGGCCTTTTTTAGCACCGGCTTCTTCGGCAGCGGCAGCAGGAGCTGCAGCGACAGCAGCAGCAGTGACACCGAATTCGGTTTCAATCGCTTTGACTAAATCGTTGAGTTCAACAACCGTCATTTCTTTGACTGAGGCAATGATTTCTTCTTTTGTTAATTTGGCCATGTTTATTTCCTCCTATGGCAGTTTAAGCAGCGGCTTGTGGTTTGTCAGCAACAGCCTTGACTGCTACTGCCAATTTGCGAATCGGACCTTGTAAGGCCGAGGCAAGCATCGATAAGAGTTGTTGTCTTCCGGGTAAGGACGCTAACACTTTTACTTGAGCGGCATCAATAAATTTACCATCTTGAATGGCACCTTTAACGACGAGCTTTTCGTTGGCCTTTGAAAACTTGACCACGATTTTGCTGCCTTCAAGAGCATCACTGGTAAAAATAAAACCGTTGGCACCTTGCAATGTATTCGTTAATGCATTGTCTTTAATGCCTAACTTATCTGCAGCCCGACGGACGAGTGTATTTTTATATACACCAAATTGCGCATTATTCTTACGTAAATTACGACGTAAAGTCGATAATTCTGCGACGGTCATTTTTTGATAACCGACAATAAGAATGGATGCACTCTTTTTTGCTAACGTTTCAATTTCGTTAACTAACGCTTCTTTTTCTTTGAGAATCGTTTTGTTCATTGGTTCACCTCCTTGGATTACCGTTTTATATTTTTGAGTTGTAGATCCAAGAGATTCAGTATGCTGAGATCCTCGGCAACATGATTAAGCCCCCGTGGCCGTTGCTGTCTATGGTTCTAAAACACTCAAACAAAGGGAAGAAAGAGACGACTAGCGACCTTCGAACGTAAACTTGATGCCAGGACCCATGGTCGTATGAATCGCTGCTGCTTTGAAGAAGTTACCTTTAACAGAAGCAGGACGAGCTCTAACAATTGCATCCGTGAGCGCTTGTAAATTTTCAGCAAGTTGGGTTTCTGTGAAACTGACGCGACCGATTGAAACGGCCACATTTGCTTCTTTATCTAATCGATATTCAACTTTACCAGCTTTGATTTCTTTAATCGCTTTGCCGATATCAACAGATACGGTTCCAGTTTTAGGATTTGGCATTAAGCCTTTTGGACCTAATACTTTACCTAATTTACCAATTTCACCCATCATTTCAGGTGTGGCAACAATGACATCAAAATCAAACCAGTTTTCTTTATTAATTTTTTCAAGAAGTTCTTTGCCACCGACAAAATCTGCACCAGCAGCTTTTGCATCAGCGGTTTTGCTTAATGTCACTGCAAGCACTTTTTTGGTTTTACCGTTTCCATGTGGGAGGACGATCGTTCCACGAATTTGTTGATCAGCTTGCGTTGTATCAACATTAAGACGATAGGAAACATCAACGGTTGCATCGAATTTAACTGTTGAGGTCTTCTTTACTAATGTTGTGGCTTCTTGAATCGTGTAAAGCTTATTGATATCAACGAGCTTTAATGCAGCCTCATATTTCTTTCCGCGTTTCATATATTTATTCTTTCTGTGGTGTTAACGAGCAATGCTCTTCCACTTACTTCTTATCTTCTTCGATGGTAATGCCCATATTGCGAGCAGAACCTTCAACGATTTTCATTGCGGCTTCGATATCATATGCATTGAGATCAGGTAATTTATATTCAGCAATTTTCTTTAATGCTGCACGTGAGATTTTACCAACCTTCGTTGTCTTTGGATTACTTGATCCACTTTCAACACCAGCGGCTTTCTTGATTAAACCTGCAACAGGCGAGGTTTTAATGACAAATTCAAATGACTTATCTTCAAATGCGGTGATGATAACAGGAATAATTTCACCTTTTTTATCAGCAGTTTTTGCATTGAAGTCTGTGCAAAACTTAGGCATAACGATACCCGCAGAAGCGAGTTTTGGTCCTGGTTTTGCTTCTCCACCAGGTAATTCCATTTTGACGACTTTAGCGATTCTTTTAGCCACGTTACAATCCTCCTTTTGGATGTGTGTTGTTCGTGCGGTGGTCGACGGATGAATCAGTCCTTCCACGCAGAGTCAAACATGAACCAAAAAGTCCATGCTCGAGAATTATAATGCGGAAATGTTTAAAATGCAACAAAAAACATAAAGTTTTTATTAGATTTTTTTAGGACCATAGACATTTATAAAAGTTAGTCCTATAATGACCCTCGTACCAAGAGATCTTATGAACTTTTTTACAAAAAAACCCTACTACACCATTTTGCTCAGTTATCTCATTGCCATCGCAATCGGAGGACTTGTTTTAACCCTACCTTTTGCCAATCGAAATGGCCAATGGGGAGACTTGATCAATAGCATGTTTATGGCGACCTCGGCTCTGGCAGTCACTGGTTTGTCCGTCTATGCAGATGTTAGTGCTCAATTTTCCACCTTCGGTCAAGTGATCCTGATGATCTTAATGATTCTTGGTGGCCTCGGTATTATTACAATTTTTAGCTTTTTTACCATTATTTTAGGTAAAAAAATAGGCATTATGGAACGTTACTTGCTTAAACAAGCATTAAATTTAACCACCATGAGTGGTGCCCTCGGATTTGTTCAAAAAGTCATTTTAATTGCATTTGTATTCATTTTTACTGGTGCAACACTCTATTCATTTGTCATGGTCCCTATCTATGGCTGGGAAGAGGGCATTTTCCAGTCTGTCTTTTTAGCCGTTTCTGCATTTAATAACGCTGGTCTTGATCTGCTTGGCGATAGTAGCCTAATCGGCTTTCAAAATAATGCCCTTATTCAAATTGTGACGATGTTCTTAATCATATCCGGTGGTTTAGGCTTTTTGGTTTGGGTTGAATTATTTAAGTTCAAATTTCGATTGTCTAAAATATCCACCTTTGCGAAGGTCGTTCTGGTCATGAGTGGCATTTTGATTACCGTTGGAACCATTGCGTTATTTCTCACTGAATATAGTACTGGTGGTGTTCTACGATTGGATCTAGCTTTGTTCACCTCAGTTTCATCAAGAACTGCTGGACTCACGATCGTCAGTATTCGTGATTTAACCAATGCCAGTAAATTTGTCATTATGGTCTTGATGTTCATTGGTGCAAACCCAATTTCAACCGGTGGTGGGATAAAAACCACCACAACCTTTATCGTCTTTCTTGCCATTTGGGCATTAATCACCGGTAAAAAAGTTCACGCATTTAAAAGAACCTTTTCTATTGAATCCATCTTAAAATCAATGGCCTTAGTCGTCATCTCGATTGTTTTCGTACTATTTACGGTTATGACGATTGAATACATTGAACAATTTAACACCAGTTATCCAGAAGGCTTGAAAACAGGAACTGCTTTATTATTCGAAGTTGTTTCCGCATTTGGTACGGTTGGTTTTTCAGAAGGTGTCACCCCTTACTTAGCGAACCCATCAAAAGTCATCATCATGGTGGTGATGTTACTAGGCCGAATTGGTCCGATATCCGCCATTTCTGTATTTGCAGATAAACTTTCATGGACAGAACAAAGTGATGTCCAATATATGGAAGCAACTGTACCCATTGGGTAGGAGGATAAAGTATGGCTAGAGAAAAATCGTTTGCCGTGATTGGTTTAGGACAATATGGACTTAGTATTGCTAATGCTTTGATTGAAAATAACCAACAAGTTATTGGTATTGATCGAGATGAAGCTCGCGTGAAGATGCTTGAAAAAAAGACCGCATCGGTATTTAAAGCGGATTGCACCAATCTTGAAAATTTAAAAGAAGTGGGTGTAAAGAATGTTGATGTGGCGATTGTAACGTTTGGAGATAATTTACATGATGCGATCATCACGACTGCTTTGTTATCGGACTTAAAAATTAAACATATTGTTGTCCGAGTTGATAATGAAGAATATGCCCCTATCTTAAGGAAAATCGGCGCCCATGAAATTATTCATCCAACGGAAGATGCGGGTTATTCACTTGCTTTTAAGCTTTCTGGTAGTAATTTGAGTCAATACTTTGCTTTTGATCGTTATTATTCAGTTTCGGCTTTAACCATTCCAGTCAACTTTAAAACTCAAAAATTAATCGATCTTGATTGGCGAAATAAATTTAATATCAACATCGTGCTCATCAAAAAGACAAAAGGCAAAACGAATCCCGAAGACATTGAAGGAATCATTCCTGAAATTCCTAAAGCCCAAGAATCTGTGGAGGCGAAAGATATCATCTACGTCATTGGGAAAAATAAAGATATCATCACCTTCTCTAATTCAATTAATAAGTAATCGAATAAAAAAAGTTTGGAGTGATCCAAACTTTTTTTTATTGAGTTGAATATTGAAACTAAATTTTTTCGATTTCAGAGAAATCAACTTCAACTGAAGTGGAACGGCCAAAGAAAACGGTTTCCACTTTCACAAGACCAGAGGCCTTATCAATGGTGACAATTTTACCTTCAGTCCCTTCAAGCGGTCCGTGAATGACTTTGACATGATCTCCGACAGCATAACGGTCATACATGCCTGCGTCCACCATGCCCATTCTCTTGAGAATCGGTTCCATTTGTTCAGGGGTTACTGGAATAGGTTTGGTACCACCACCCGATGAACCAACGAATCCCGTGACGCCTGGGGTGTTACGAACAACATACCAAGAATCATCGGTCATGATCATTTCAATAAAGACATAGCCTGGATAAGCATTACGCATTTTTTTCTTTCCAGTAGGTGAGCCATTTTTAAAAACAGCTTCTTCTTGTTCCACCACAAGAATTCTAAAAATATAATTTTCCATCGTCATCGAATTGACGCGACGACGAAGATTATCGGCAACTTTATTTTCGTGACTTGCGTATGCACTGACAACATACCATTGCTTATCACCATTAACGGCAGTAGGAACGATTGGTTGAATTGGATTTGGGTTTTCCATGTTAATTCTCCTATCTTAAGGATTCAAACGCACTGCGAATTTGTCCAAGCAATTCCGCAACCGCTAAATCTTCAAGAGTTAATGCTAAAGCTGAGAAGACGGTAATCACGATTACAACGACAATGGATGAAATGAGTGCATCCGATTTAGGCCAACGAATACGCTTTGATTCGCGTGTCACTTCTTGAAGGAATTTTTTAATATTCATGCGTGAACCTATTTACTTTCTTGATGAAGGGTTGAGCGATTACAAGTTGGACAATATTTTTTTAAAGCCAAACGTTGATCGGCGACACCTTGACCTTTACTTGATGTTTGGTAATTCCGAGCGAGACATACTGTGCAGATTAAAATAATTTTTTTTCTCATTCGGGATTTCCTATTTACATCTAAGCTTGTAAAGAATATACCAAGCCTATTCTGTAAAGTCAATGATTCATCTTATTCATCACGATATTTCTCAAGGATTCTTTTTGCTATTTTTGAAATTTGTCGATAATGATCTTTCATAATCTTGGCGATTTCTGTATAACTGTATCCCAACTTTAAATAGGCAATAATGGCTTTCTCTTTTGGCGTGATCGATGGATGGTCTGATGCTAACAATTGATAAAAAGGATCTGAGAAAGGGCGATAGATTTGCGTATCATCTTCTCCAATCATCTCGCTTAAGGCTGATCCTTCTTCAACTTCATAATCAAACGAAATTGCATGGTTAATGGGAGCGTGCTGCTCCGAACTAAATCGCTTTAGTTCATTTACCAATTCTCTTTGAAGTAAAAAATGATAATAGGCATCAAAAACATTTTTCTTTGGATGATAGGCATCAATCGCAAGTAATAATGTTTGAATCGCCACAATTTTTAAATCATCATAATCCAAGCCACAATATCGATGCATGTACATCAACTTATGAATAAGACGATCTTGCTTTGGCTGCATTTTTTCTAAAAGTATTTGAAACGCTTCTGCGTGTTGACTGCGAATTAAAAAAATCAATTCGTCATCAGAAAGTGTCGACATGAATAAATTATTTTATAAGAGGAAAACGTTGACGATACACTTCACCAAGCACAATCGCAACACTCGTGGAGGCATTAAATGAATCAATATGCTGGATTGGAATTTTTGCTTTAAAGTCTGCATGTTCCAAAACTAATCTAGAGATACCTTCGCCTTCATTGCCAATGATAAGTCCAATCGGTCCACGATAGTCAACGCTTCGATAATCTTGCGCACCTTCTAGGGCCGTTGCAACGATCCAGAAGCGATGCTCTTTTAACGTTTTAATGGTTTGAGATAAATTGGTAACTTGAATGATTGGCAGATAATCTAGAGCCCCACTTGCAATCTTAGCAACGGTTGCATTGACTTCAACTTGTCTATCTTTTTTAATGATGAGACCATGGACGCCGAACCCAACCGCAGTACGAATCATCGCACCTAGATTATGTGGATCCTCAATTCCATCCAATAAAAGTAATAGCGGATTTGAGATAGTCTCCATGGATTTTAAAAACACTTGAAGATCCGCGTAAGCAAAAGGCAATATACTTGCAACAATCCCTTGGTGATGGGTCGATTGAACCAGTGAAGTTAATCGAGAATCCTCTAACCTTTCTACGGAAATGTGTTTCGACTGAATAAGCGAAAGGATCTCGGCATCTTTAAAATGCGTAACCAGAAAAACCTTTTTCACTTTACCAGAACGAATACTTGCTTCTACTGCATGCTTCCCGTAGCGATATTGTTCCATGATGACAATCAAATCCTATCCAAACTTTGTCTCAAATTAATCTATGTGAAAGGACGTGGTAATTTCAATTGGATTGACGCGAAGCTTTAAATCCTCAACTAACATTAATTCTGTTGCATGATTAATTTGTGCATACGTGACGGTAATCCGTAGTACTTTATTTCCTTGAAACGTTGTGATTTGAGAATCGATATTTCGAATTCCAGCTCTTACTTCTCGAGCAGACTCATGGATATTTTTTAATACAGGTTGGTTATCTTTTACTAAAATAAATATTTTGGGTGCTTTACGATTAATGAACGTTTCGAATTTTCTTAACATCGTCAACGTAAATAAGCCAACTAATGCCCCAGTGGTGGCGAGTAAAAATTGCCCTGCGCCTGCCGCTAACCCAATGGCCATTGCCAACCATAAGGTTGTGGCTGTGGTTAAACCTTTGATATCAAACCCATTTTGAATAATCGTTCCAGCGCCGATGAAACCAACACCGGTAATAACTTGAGCCGCAAGTCTAGCGGGATCTCTATCAAGATTGAAATCACCAAATCCATAAATGGATAAAAGCATAATGAGAGATGAACCTAATGCCACGAGTATATGGGTTCTTAATCCTGCAGAGTGACCGTGGTATTCACGTTCATAACCAATTAAACCAGCAAGAAAGGTAGCCATCACCAATGACAATAAACTTAGTAAAAAATTACCAAAAGGGGGGATCAATTGGTTTAAGAAATCAACAAGTAATTGATCGATCGTCACAATTGTAAATAAGTTCATCAAGTTACTCCTTAACGTTTTTAAAAGAGAATATTTCGCTTATGAAGGATTTTTCTAATGTCATCCGATCGCCCAAAGTTTTGATTCGATTTTGCTTGCACATAATCCGCATATAACTGGCGATCATCAGCAGTTAAAATCGGAAATTCAATCGCTAAACCAAGTATAGACAACATCGCTTGAATTGTAAAGAAACGGTTAAGAAGAACTTCGATTGATGGTGATGTTTGTCTTAATAAAGCATGCGTTTCTTTGAAAGTTTGATGAAGAATCGTTAAGGCATTCGACGTGTTAATATCGTCAGCAAGGGCTGCCAAAAAAGTTAATGGTGGTACCGCTTGTTGATCTGATATGTTGCCACCATTAAGTTGAATAAATGTGGCCAGTTGAGCGAGTCCTGTTTGAATTTTCTTTAACTCTTGTTGAGCATTATCAATGATCAATTGAGAAATATTAACGGGCATTCGATAATGCGTAGAAAGTAATAAATAACGAAGTAAGGGCCCTGAATAGGTTGCTAGAAAATCTTTTGCAAGGAATATATTTCCAGTTGATTTACTCATCTTTTCAGCATTAAGATTGATAAATCCATTGTGGAGCCAATAGTTCGCTAATGGGGTTTGGTAAGCTGCCTGCGCTTGCGCCATTTCATTTTCATGATGAGGGAATTTTAAATCGAAGCCACCACCATGAATATCAATCAGCGTTTGCTTAAACGTTTCTTTAATCATCACAACACACTCTGTATGCCAACCTGGGCGTCCTTTACCAAAGGGAGCTTCAAATGTAATACCTTGCGTGGTGTGTTTCCATAATGCAAAATCAAATGGATTTTCCTTATCCGGATTGACTTCAACTCTAGCACCCATTTTATTTTCATGAATATCGACATGAGAAAGCTGACCGTATTGTTTGATTTTATTGACACGGAAAAATACATCTCCTGATGGAGTTTTATATGCAAATCCTTCATCAATTAACTTAGCGATAAACGTAATCATGGCTTTCAGATGTTCTGTAACAGTTGGCGATTCATCAGGCAATAATGCATTCATTTTTGCAACATCTTGTTGATAGGCCTGAATATAACGCTTCGCAATGGTTGCCTCATCGACATTTTCTTTACGGGCTTTTTCGATGATTCGATCATCGATATCCGTGTAATTGGAAACATGATGAACTTGATAACCTAGTGCAAGAAATAATTTTTTTAAAACATCAAACACTACCAAAGGTCGTAAATTACCAATATGAACAAAATCATAAACGGTTGGTCCACAAACATACATGGTTACTTTCCCAGGTTGAATAGGTTTGAATATTTCTAAACGATCATGTAATCCATTAAAAAGTTGAATGTCCATACAATTATTTTACGACGATTGAAGGATTTAACCAACGTTGAATATATGCACCGATATCAAACTTACGTTTAAGCCCTGCAGCATTCATATAGCGAATCATCCCAAAAATAGGTCTTTCTTGCCAAGGCCTATCATGGACACCACCGATTGCCCAAGCTGTTCCCGTATAACCATTGGGATCACGACCATCTAATTCGTATTGATCATTTAATTGATTTGCAATCATCAGAGCTTCTTCAGGTGAGGTGGTCCATTCAAGAATTTTTTTAGCCCAATACATTCTCATGTATCCATGCATATAACCTGTCTGAACCATTTGCATTTGCGCAGCGTTCCATGCATCATCATGCGTTTGTGCTTTAGCAAATTGTTCAATTGAATAAACAAATTCACGACGATCTTGACGATGTAAATTTAAAGTTTTTTTAGCCCAGTCTGGAAATCCATTGAACGAATCATATTCACGATTATAAAAACAAAAGTTATCCGCGAGTTCTTTACGGACAATCATTTCTTCTAAGAATGATTCATGCTGACCGCCAGTGGCTTTTACTGCCAGTGCAACGGTTTGACTGCTTAAATGACCAAAATGAAAATACGGTGATAATCGACTCGTTGCATCAAGATTAGGATCATTGCGGTTTTCATATTGATTTAGGCGCAAAGTGATAAATTGGCGAAGTGCTAAAGTTGGATTGAAGTCTCCCTTTACTGCATTTAAAAATGTTTCATCATGTGGACCTTTGTACTGAAAAGGTGCGGTTGAAATCCATGTAGGATACCGATCTAAATAAGTGGGTAATAACTTATGAATCTTGGGACGAAGCGTATAGGCTCCCCATTCTTGCTTTTGACTCGCTACATGAATTGGAATGATGTTATGGGCATCCACTTCGATCATGCTAATTTGAATTGAATTCGCTAACGAATCCCGTAATGCTCTCATGTCTCTTAACGGTGAAAAATCAGTGACAAACAATCCAGCTTGAACCGTTTTCAAAAACTGCTGAATGGTTTTAACAGTTGGGCCATGGAGAATATAAAATGGTAATCCTTTGTCTTTGGCTTGTTGAACCACAAGCTTCAACCCCAATTTCATTCTTGTGAACATGGGATCATCTTTTGTGTTTTTTGCACTTTCAT
>JBDLRZ010000039.1:0-13752 GCA_039799785.1 Bacillota bacterium
GCGGTATCAATATGGCGGTAACCTGCTGTTAAGGCTGCTAACGTCGAACTGTATGCGTCTTCACCTTCTTTAATTTGCCACGTTCCAAAACCTAATAACGGAATAATCACCCCATTGCTTAGGGTCTTTGTTTGTTTGAATACCATGTCAGTCTCCTTACCTTCAATTATAACCAATTCATAAGCATCCACAATCTTATATAACTTAAATTGTTTATAATGAAAGTGATTAACAAAGAGGAAAAAATATGAAAACAATTTATTTAGCAGGTGGCTGTTTCTGGGGTGTTGAAGCTTATTTTAAAAAACTAAAAGGCGTTACTGATACCCAAGTTGGATATGCTAATGGTAATTATGCCAACCCAACGTATGAAGAAGTGTGTGATGAAAAAGCAACGCATGCCGAAGCCGTTAAAGTTGTTTTTGATGAAAAACTAATTGCTTTAGAAAAATTACTTGAGCATTTATTCAGAATCATTGATCCAACCTCCTTAAACAAACAAGGTCATGATGTAGGCGTTCAATATAGAACCGGTGTATATTTTGAAACCAAAGATGATGAATTAGTTGCTAAAAAATATGTGCAACTTCGACAAAAAGATTACCGCAAACCGATCGCATTAGAAATCCAACCATTACGTGGATTTTATGATGCTGAAACCTACCATCAAGATTATTTAGATAAGAATCCAAATGGTTATTGCCACGTTGATTTTCGCTTATTAAGACCTGAGGAAAAAAAGTAAATGAATAAAGTCTCTGAATATCAAACCCTACTATCTGCAACGCGTGGTTTATTGCAAGATAAACAACAACCGGTTTCCATTTATGCAAATTTATCTGCGTTATTGAAACAAACCTTAACCGATGTTTCGTGGGCAGGATTTTATTTATACAATGGAACCGCTCTTTATTTAGGACCCTTTCAAGGAAAAGTTGCCTGTGTTGATATCACCCTTGATCGAGGCGTCTGTGGTAAATCTGCTCGTGAAAGAAAAACGGTCGTTGTTCCGAATGTCCATGAATTTCCAGGTCATATTGCCTGTGATGAAGGTAGCAATAGTGAAATTGTTATCCCCATCATCAAAGACAAAAAGTTAATTGGTGTTTTAGATATTGATAGTTACACATTGAATCGCTTTGATTTAGTTGATCAAAAACAACTTGAAGCTTTTGTTCAATTATTAGTAGCAGCCATATAATTTATTCTTACAATTGATCGTGAAGTGTGTTTTAATTTTCTCATGAGCCAAAACTTTAAACCCCACCATTTTATTTTATTAACATTGTTGTTATCGTCTTGCGAATTCACGCTTCCATCGATCATTATCAATTCATCCAGTTCTATATCGTCAATGTCATCCTCTTCATTAAGTTCAGGCAGTACTTACTCAACGACTTCTCAAGGCGAACCTGTCGACTTTTCAACGCCTCCGGTGGTGCCAGTTTTAAACTTACCTTCAGGCGTTTGTGAGTCTACTAGTCAACCACGAATAAGTCTGAATACGGAGGAAGAGTTTGCCTTATTTTTTCATCCTACCACCAAAGTGATGATTGATTTCCACATGAGCAATGCCAACTTATTATTAATGAATGAATATGGAAATCGTACTGAAGACCATGATCGTTACGTCAATGCTGCCATGCGAATCGACGTGACACCAAAAGAAGCACAAGTGATTAGTTACTGTTACCCGGTGGTTGGACTGCGAATGAAGGGCAATACCTCAAGGACTGATTTTATAGAAGAAAATGGTGCTTTCACAAACTTTATGAATTTAAAAGTTTCATTCGCGACCGATGATCCACTGGATGGTCGTAATCCTAACCAACAATTTTTAGGCATGACAAGAATGGATTTAAAATGGAATCGAAATTTTGATCACACCTATGTTCGTCAAATTTTTGCCCATAAATTATATGGAGCATATTTACCCTTTGCGCAAGAAGCAACGTTGGGTGGTATTCGTTTTCTGCAGACCGGTGTTTCAGAAGCATTTCAAGATAATTACTTAGGATTATTTACGATCACTGAACCAATGGATCGTCGTTTTTTTGCAAGGCGTTTAGGTGATTCACCAGAAGCTGATGGTAATCTCTATAAGGTTTTATACACCTCTACTGGTGCGGCTGATATGACAAAGTTTAACGCCGTCAATAGTGATGGGACCAACCATTTTCGTACAGGCAATAAAATCGGTATTGAAGATAATGCTGCAAACTATCATCCAAGTTATGATTTAAAAACCAATACGACACTTGCGAATTTCACCGATATCGTCAATTTAATTGGTGAATTGAATGCGAGCAATGATGTGAATGATCCAAACTATCGGCAACGCGTTGAAGCTGTGATCGATCTACCGACTTTTTTATGGATGGAGGCGGTTGCCTACTTTGTAGGCAATCCAGACGATTATCGTAATAATGCCAATAATTTATATTTATATTTTTTACCGAGCACCGGTAAAGCTTATCCAATTCCATATGATCTTGATCGCGGGTTTGGCAGTAATGGAGATTGGGATCCCACCTTAAATCCGTTTGACCAATATGGACCAAGTATGACCAAGGCCACGCCTTTTCAAGACGCTTTATTAAAAGATTGGAATCAAGGACGATTAAATCCACTCCATCGTTTAACCATCTATCAAGGGGCTTATGCAACATATCAAAATCAATATCGCAGTCATCTTCAAACCATTTATCAAAGTGGTTGGTTAGACTCCATTAGTAATGGTGCTGGAAATTATGCTGGTTTATTTTATACGTTACACCGTCAGTATCGAGACACGTATTACGCACAATCTGGCCAATATCAATTCATCCAACCCACGGCTCCAGCGCTTCGAGATGTGTTTGTTGTTTTCTCGTTAAATCAACGCGCGTTGAACAATCTAACCTTTCATACCTATATTTCTGCAAAAGTAAGCACTTACATAAACGCGATTTCATAGTAAAATACCCATGTGCAGTCGTGGCGGAATTGGCAGACGCGCTAGATTCAGGGTCTAGTACCTTCACCGGTGTAGGAGTTCAACTCTCCTCGACTGCACCAAATCATTGAAAACACCTTTATTTTTTTTTCTTGAGTGATATAATTTGCTTTGGAATTTTGGGCACACTAAATTGACCCAAATCAAAGGAGATAAATTGCCTATGAACCCACCAAAAGTGTCGAAGTTCAAAGCGATGGATCGCAACATGAAATTGCTCAATCTATCACTGGTGACTTTAGTGCTAGCTGGAACTGTTATTTTTGGCATTCAAGTTTTATTTTTGACCTTGACTGTCATTATTACAGATCTCATTCTTGAAATCATTTTTGCTTATTTCCGTGGTAAGCAAATTGATGAGGGTTGGTTATATAACGCGCTTGTCCTTGTCTTAATCCTTCCACCAACCGTTCCATTATGGATTGCTGCCGTTGGAGCAGCGTTTGGGGTTTTCTTTGGAAAGCTCGTCTTTGGTGGTTATCCAAAATACGTTTTTAATCCAGCGGTCATTGGTGTTATCTTCTTGATGATTTCCTTTCCACAATTTTTAAATACGCAATGGTTAAACCCTGTCACAGGCATCGTTGGAACTGGTACACCCATTGGAACCTGGATTCGTGGAGATGATGTGTTAACCACTTATCCACTCATCAATTTATTTTTAGGCACCGCTCCTGGTGCAGTTGGTGAAGTTTCAAGAGGTCTTGTTATTCTCTTAGGATTGATTCTGATTGTGACTAAAGTGATTGATTGGAAAGCACCAATCGCATTCTTAGTTTCATTATTAGGTTTAGGTTTTTTAGGTCAACTTTTAGCGATGGAAGGATTTTATGATCCATTTACAGCGCTTATGGTAGGTATGGCTATTTTTGGTGCCTTCTTTATCATCACCGACAAACCAACTTTACCTGTAACTACAGGCGGTCGTATTCTCTATGGATTCTTATTCGCATTTTTTACAATCTTAATTCGCGTGTTTGCGGCGTGGCCTGAAGGTGTGATTTTTGCCACCATCATTATGAATGTGCTTTCACCATTATTAGATGCAACGGTATCTCGTAAACCTATTTCAGCCATTCTTACTGCGGAGGTCAAATAAATGAATAAATATTTTCGCATGATGGTTTTCGTTGCCGTCCTTGGAAGTGTTTCAGGTGGATTACTCTTTGGAACTGGTGCGATAACGAATAGTTTAATTGACGCCAATGCTGATGCTTTACTCAAGTCAGAAGTGCTAACCGCACACGGTGTTGAATTTAACTTCACCAATATTCATGATGTCTTTGCACAAACCACAACCACAATTGAAGTGCAAGGTGAATACGAAGCAGAACCTCATACCTTTACGTATTATCAAGATAATGCTAGTGGAACAATTACCTTTGGTTTTGGTCCTACCTTTGGCGGTGGCGTTTGGGGACCCATTATTGGATTACTTTCTTTAGAAAGTGATTTTACAACGATTGTACGTATTTCCGTTTTACAACAAGAAGAAACACCTGGACTTGGTGGAATCGTTGCCACTCGCACATACCTCGATACCTTTAATGGCAAATCGATTGGTTTAGGTGATGATGCATTAGAGATCATCAAGGATTTAGATCCGACTGTTGCTGAAGCGAATGAAGTTCGCTCCATTACAGGTGCCACCCGTACCTCTGGTCAATTTGAAATCATTCTTAATAATGCATACGTAGCACACCGCTTGGTGTGGGAAGCGAGGGCTTAATGATGAAGAAATTTTTTGCACGGTTAAATTACACCAAATCCTTCAACGTTTTAAAGCGTGGATTTTGGTTAGAAAACCAAGTCGCGATTGCCGTCTTAGGTATTTGTTCTTCGCTTGCCATTTCTAATAAAGTGGAAAATGCAATTGCGATGGGCCTTGGTGTGACCTTCGTCACGATGGCATCATCCGCCTTTATCGCCTTGATTCGTAATTTCATTCCTTCTCAAGTGAGAATGGTGACCTACATGGTGATCATTTCTACTTTCACGATTGTGGTTCAAATGTTTTTAAAAGCTTATTTCCCAGCGCTCGCTAATCAACTTGGTGCCTATGTTGGATTGATCATCACCAACTGTATCGTCATGGGTCGTGCTGAAGCGTATGCGGTTAAGAATCCTGCTCAATATGCTCTCGTCGATGCGTTCGCATCAGGCATGGGTTATATGATTGTTCTGGTTTCAGCTGCTACCATTCGAGAAGTCTTAGCCTTTGGTACCTGGCTCAACATCCCAGTGATGGGTGAAGGTTGGGTCCCTTGGACCATCATGGCCTTAGCACCAGGTGGTTTCTTTATCATCTCCCTCTTTGTTTGGTTTATTCGGGATCGTCAACAATTCCAAGAAGGGAATCAATAGGTAATCCATCATGAACTTAATCGAATTATTTATTGCCTCAATTCTCAATCACAACATTGCCCTTGTTTACATCTTAGGCATGTGCCCACTGATTGCCATTTCAACCAATGTAAAGAATGCTACAGGCATGGGTGTTGCGGTTGTATTAGTCACAGGTTTAACCGCTGTCATTAACTGGCCAGTTTATGAATTTTTAAAGAGTACTGGGACACAAGACTTATCCTTATTAGTCTTCATGATCACGATTGCAACAACGGTTCAATTTTTAGAAATCTTAATCGAAAAATATTTACCTGCAATATATAGTACTTTCGGTATTTACTTACCTTTAATTACGGTTAACTGTATCGTCCTTGCTGTGTCTTTATTCTTTGTGAACCGCGATTACTCCTTTGCAGAAACCGCTGTTTATGGTTTTGGCAGTGGTATTGGTTGGATGATTGCGATTATCTTGCTCGCAGCGATTCGTGAAAAAATGTTTATTCGTTCTGATTTACCCAAGGGCTTAGTTGGTAAAGGTATTGCCTTCATCTTACTCGGCATTATTGCGTTAGCATTTATCGGATTTACCGGTATTGCCAACGTCACTGCATAAGGAGATTGATTTATGGATTTTTCCACTCCGTTAATTTTATTAGGTGTCCTTCTCGTCGTCACTTTATTGATTGTCATGTTTGACATGGTTTTCGGTAATAACGCAGCTAGAGCAGTGACGGTTAATGGTAAAAAAGAAATTCCAGTTACCAGTGATGATACATTGCTGAATATCCTATCTAGTCAAAAAATATTTGTTCCATCCGCATGTGGTGGTAAAGCGACTTGCGGTTTCTGCAAATGCACCGTTACCGAAGGCGGTGGTGAAATCAAGCCAACCGAATTAGCATTCATCAAACCTGAAGATGCAGCAAAAGGTGTTCGCTTATCTTGCCAAGTTAAAGTTAAAGGCAATATGAAAGTTGAAATTCCTGAAAGCATGTTATCTGCGAAGGAATATAAGACCGTTATTACCGAATTAAAAGATTTAACGTATGACATCAAACTCGTCAGATTTAAATTATTATCCCCGAGTGTCATGGACTTTAAGCCTGGTCAATATGCTCAATTAAAAGTTCCAGGAATCGATGTGGTCCGCGCTTATTCAATTGCTTCCAATCCAAGTATCAAGGATTCGATTGAAATGATCGTTCGATATGTTCCAAATGGTGCGGCAACGAGTTATGTCTTTAATGCTTTACAAAAAGGTGATAAAGTCACCGTCACGGGACCTTATGGTGGTTTCTTCTTACAAGAACAATCGAAGCGTGACATCGTTTGTATCGCGGGTGGATCAGGAAAAGCTCCGATTCGCTCAATCCTTGCTCGCTTAAAGGAACAAGGTATGACCCGTAAAGTTCGATATTTCTTTGGTGCAAAAGCTGTAAGAGATTTATACTACACCGAAGAAATGCAACAACTCCAAAAGGAATATCCAAATTTTGAATATATTCCAGCCTTATCGAATCCATTACCACAAGATAATTGGAATGGTGCAACCGGTTTAATCACTGATGTTTTAGATCGCATGACTGGCGATTTAGTCGAATCTGAAGCCTACTTATGTGGGTCACCAGGTATGATTGATGCTTGTATTAAAGTCTTAAATAAACATCAAATCAAATCTGCCAACGTCTTCTACGATAAGTTTGCTTAAGAAGTACCATTAAAAAACCTCGGACAATCTGCCGAGGTTTTTATTTTGGTTTTATCGTTTAACCCAGGTGCACGAACCACCGGTTGGTTCACCTTCTTTAGGATCCCAAAGATGTTTGTAGCGAGGATTTTGTAATACTTTCACTGCAAATGAACATATCGGATAAATATAACGCTTTTCTTGGGTCGCCAATTGAATGACTTGGTCTAAAAGTTGATTCGCAATGCCTTGACCCCGATAAAGAGGATTCACAAAAGTATGCGTTACAACGTAACGTTGATTTTCATCAATGTGATAGGTTATTTCTCCAATCAATTGTTGTTGATCATCAGCAATCCAAAAGCGATTGGTTTCATGTCGGATCATGTAGTCCATATGTTGGACCTCCTGTCTATATTATAAGCACCTTCAGCATTGAGAAACATCTTTGGAGTGCGTATAATGAATGCGTTGCCTCCGTGGTGGAACTGGTAGACGCAATAGACTCAAAATCTGTCGAGCGTGAGCTCATGTCGGTTCGAGTCCGACCGGAGGCACCATTCGTACTTGCGCTCGTAGCTCAGCTGGATCAGAGTACAACCCTCCGAAGGTTGGGGTCGCACGTTCGAATCGTGCCGGGCGCGCCAATCAACTTAAAATTAATGAGTTTTAATTGGAATCACTAACGTATGCGATGTCCATTTCTTCGTAATAAGTCGATATAAAAATAACGCACATTTAAAAGCTTCATCAATCGCTAAAGCAATAAAAATTCCCAAAATATCTAATGAAAATACAAAGGTGAAAAGTAAGGTTCCACCGATTGCAAATATCAATAACGAAACAAAGGATACTTTACCAACGTACCAAGCGTCACCCGTCACTTTTAATGATTCGCCAATGATGACATTCACGGCACGAATACCTTCAATGATTAAGTTAATCCATAAAATAGATTCAATCACATGTATTAACTCATTTAGTTCTTCACCATGTAAATTTTCTGCAGTGGTAAAGATTGAAATAATTTGATTTGGAATCAGTAGAATAATAGTTCCAAGAATGAGTGTAGTAAAAACACTTATCATACTAGCTTTGATAATTCTACTTTGGGCTTTTTTGAAGCTTTTGCCACCGACATAAAAACCTGTTTTAATAGCGGAAGCATGAGCGAGTGCAGCCGCTGGAATAAAGGCAAACCTTGAAATATGTTCAACTGTCACTCTAGCAGATGTTTCAATGCCTGATGGATCGAGTATGTTTAAAACAGTAATGACCACAGACATGGCACCTAAAAATACGAAGCTTTCAATGGCAGAAGGTAAACCTATATACATGGAATCTTTCATAATTTGTTTTGGAGTTACTGCTGAATCACCAATCCCTTTTGGAAGATGGATATTAGCCAAAACAATCAACACAATGGTTGATAAAAAATGTGCAATAAATGTAGCCCATGCCACACCTAACACACCCAATTGTAGAATGAATATTGCAACATAATTAAGACTTATATTTACAATGTTGGCAACTAAATTTGCAATCATCGGGGACTTATCATGTCCCAATGCTCTCATATAATTGGCAAGAATTGGATTGATTGCAATAAATACGGAGGCACAACCAACAATCAAACCATATTCTATTGCAAGATTTGCAATCGAGGTGTCCTCAATAAACACATTCATTAATAAAGGATAAAAAGTAAGAATAAGTGCCGTTACGCCCAATGCGATGAATAGATTATTTTTAATGGTAATGACTGCAGCTTTTTTTGTGAGTTCAACTTCCTTGGCACCAGCATATTGGGTAAAAAGTGCAAGCGTACCATTGGATAAAATGATAAACGCAACATTAATAAAGTTTAAATATGTGATTGAAGTTCCTACCGCAGCGACAGCTTGAGGACTGACCGCATATAACATTAACGTATCAGAAATAGACACCAAAACAGAGAATAAGATCTCAATGAATAAGGGCCAAAAGATACTTGTAAAACGATGGTGATGGAGTTCCATATTTTAAAACTTAAATTATTATACGCTTTTTGAAAACAATGACAATCCGTCAAGGTTAAAACTTGAAATCATTTCAAAACTTGTATATGATAAATGGGCGCTTGCATAGGAATGACTGCGCCGACGTAGCTCAATTGGCAGAGCAACTGAATCGTAATCAGTAGGTTGTAGGTTCGATTCCTATCGTCGGCACCAGCACGCATGGATGTTTAGCTCAGCTGGGAGAGCATCTGTTTGACGTACAGAAGGTCGGGGGTTCGATCCCCTCAGCATCCACCAGAAATGAAAATAACTGCGGAAACGCAGTTTTTTTATTCAAATTCCAAAAAGTTTGCTAAAATTAATAAGGTAAATCGTATGAACTTATATTATTTATACTTTACAGTCTCTCAATGGATTGATTTTTCAATCGGTGGTATTTTTTTATTAGCCTTAAGTTTTTACATTTTTACCTTCGTAAGAAGAAAAGCATATGGCATTTTATTTATACTTTTATCTTTATCCATTCTCGCCAGTTATGTTCTTCATAATTTTTCTTTTTTAACAATTACCCTCATTGCATTATTTATTATTCTCGTTAATGTCTTTGTGGTTTTGAATGCAACAGAATTAAAAGCGCGTATTGATGCGATGTTTCGTTTTGGAAAAAATCAAAGTTCAGTTGGTGTTATTAATTACGATAAAGAAATGATTTATGAACTCATCTATGATGCGGTTTCCTTTATGTCAAAAAATAAAATTGGTGCGCTTATTACAATTGAACGTACCACAAAATTAGACAACTATACAAAGAATGGTGTGTTATTAAATGCACCACTTTCTTCAGAAATGTTAACTACTATTTTTTATCCTGGTACTCGATTACATGATGGAGCCGTCATCATTCGCGGTAGTTTTATTCTTGCAGCAAACGTTTATTATCAACCAACGACTAAACCTGTTTTAGGAAAATTAGGATCGCGCCATCGTGCTGCCATTGGTATTTCAGAAGCTACGGATGCTGTGACAATCGTTGTATCAGAAGAGTCGGGTCGCTTATCGTTGACATATGGGGGTCAACTTGAGCCTGTTTATTTGGATACGTTTAAACAAACGTTAGCCAACTATATGGAGAACAGACCTCATTTTGAAAATAATTAATGGGGAAATATTTTGGTACAGATGGCTTTCGTGGTTTAGTTGGCGAACAGCTTCACGCTAGTCATGCTTACCGTATTGGTCGATATCTAGGGTCTATTTTAAAATCATCTGAGTCCATATTCGTTGGTCAAGATACCAGAATTTCTTCACCATTACTTGCGGATGCGCTTATGTCCGGAGCGATGGCGTCTGGTGCAAAAATCATAGATTTAGGCGTTGTCACCACCCCTGCGATTTCATATTTTTTGCAACAATCTAAAAAAGGATTAGGGGTGATGATTTCTGCTAGTCATAATCCTTATTACGATAATGGTATTAAGTTATTCAATCACGAAGGTGAAAAACTGAACGGTGAAATTGAGATTGCGATTGAGCAGTATCTTGATGCCCCAAACGATACACTTCCTTTTAAGACTGGAAAACAAATTGGTTCCATCGATCCACAATCGAAAGCATACCTTTCCTCATATATTCATTTTCTATCCAACCGATATGAACCTAAAGGTCGAAAAATAAAAGTCTTGATCGATGCAGCAAATGGCTCTGCTGCTAACATTGCAAAAACACTCTTTCAAAAATTAGACGTGGAAGCTGAATTTATCCATGATCAACCTAATGGAACTAATATCAATGATCAATGTGGTGCAACGCATCTTAACTCTCTAAAAACCCATATACAAAAAGGGAAATTCGATGTAGGCTTTGCATTTGATGGTGACGCAGATCGCATGATTGCAATGACCTCAACAGGCCAAGAAGTAAATGGTGATGCATTGGTTTATTTGAATAGTCTTCAATTATTTTCCACTCGGAAAAATTTAAAGAAAAAAGTTGTGATTACGCAAATGAGTAATTTTGGATTAAAGAAAGCTCTAAAAGAACAAGGCATTGACTATATCGAAACCAATGTTGGAGATAAATATGTCCAGGCTGAATTAAAAAAAGAAAACCTGATCCTTGGTGGTGAACAATCTGGACATGTGATTTTCCTTGATGAACTCAATACGGGAGATGGTTTACTTTCGGCCATTAAATTACTGAATATTCTTCAATCAACTACAAAGCCTTTATCTGAACTTGTGCTATCATTAAAACAGTATCCGCAAGTATTAAAAAATATTGCAGTGGCAAACAAATTTGAAGTGATGGCTCACCCTGCAATGATTGAACTAATCAAGGATATAGAAAAACGACTAGGACAACATGGACGTATTCTGGTTCGACCTTCAGGTACTGAATCTTTAATTCGTATCATGGTAGAAGCATTGCAACCCCAGCAATGTGAACAATATGTTCAAGAAGTCGTTACGTTAATCGAAAACACGTTTATCAATTAAGGGGGTCTTATTGACATGTGTGGCATTGTTGGATCTGTCGGCGAAACGAAATTAAGAGATTATTTACTAAGTGGTCTGAAAAGCTTAGAGTATCGGGGTTATGACTCTGCTGGGACTGCTTTTTTAACCAAAGAAAAAATTGAAGTTTTTCGCTTACCAGGTCGAATAGATGATTTAAGTAAAGTCGTTCCTGCTACGATGCACGGCGCAGCTGGGATCGGTCATACACGTTGGGCAACGCATGGCGAACCTAATTTTGTGAATTCTCATCCGCATAGTTCACAAAAATCTTTTTTTACCATTGTTCATAATGGCGTCATTGATAATTTTAGAATGTTAAAAAAGAAACTTGAGAATCAAGGATTTAAATTTCAATCCGAAACCGATACAGAAGTGATTGCCAATTTAATGGAAATGCATTATTTAAAAGATTCCAAACACGATCCTTTAATTGCAATTAAACATACATTAGAAGATTTAGAAGGATCCTATGCCCTCGCGATTTTATTTAAAGGTGATGATACCAAGGTTTATTTTGCAAAATTACATTCTCCGCTTGTAATTGGCAAGGGAAAAACAACCAATTATCTAGCCTCTGATTATGTGCCGATGTTAGATTATGCAACCTCTTATTACATCCTCGATGATTATCAATATGGTTTTATTTCTCAAAAAGAAGTCGTCGTGAAGCATCTTGATCCTAATGAAGAAAAGCCACTTGTTTTCCATCAAACCGACATTAAAGTATCCGATATTGGACTTAACGGTTACCCTCATTACATGTTAAAGGAAATTGAAGAATCACCCGAAGTCATCCAACGATTAATCGATAATTATGTCGATGGAAATAATTTTATGCTCGATGAGGTCCTCATTCAAAAACTTCAACAAGCTGATCAAATTATTTTCTTAGCATGTGGGACAAGCTATCACGCTGCATTGGTTGGACGTCGATACTTTGAATCGATTGGTAAAACTAGCCGAGTCTACATCGCTTCTGAATTTGCTTACTATCCAGAGGTTAAAGGAAAAAATCCTTTATTCATCTTTATTTCACAAAGTGGAGAAACCGCTGATTTAATTCGCTGTGTCAAAATCATTCAACAACAAGGAAGTCCGATTCTTACGATCACCAACACAAAAGGCTCTTCACTTGATCGAGCGAGTGATTTCACCCTTTTACTGTATGCAGGTATGGAAATTGCGGTTGCATCGACAAAAGCCTACATTGCACAAGTCGCTTTACTTGCCATTTTAAGAGCGGCCATGATTGGTAATACTGAAATCATTACCGACTTAATTGAAGTGATGAAAGCGATGAAAAATTTGATTGGGGCTAAACTTGAAATTAAAACCATGGCAGAAGCTATCGCTACACAGCCAAATGTCTTTTTCTTGGGCAGAGGATTTGACTATGATGTTGCTTTAGAAGCGTCTTTAAAACTTAAAGAAATCACCTATATCCATTCAGAAGGATTACCGGGTGGTGAATTAAAACATGGTCCAATTGCCTTAATTAAGCAAGATGTTCCTGTGATTGCCTTTGTTTCGGATCAAACCACAGCAGCTGCTATACGATCAAACTTACAAGAAGTGTTAGCGCGTGGTGCAAAAGTTTATGTGATCAGTAATGTAGCTTTAGCCAAAGAAGAAGATGATTTTGTCACCAGTAATACAAAGGTTTATTTATCCCCATTAATTAAAGCAATTGTAGGACAATACCTTTCTTACTATGCTGCTTTATTCCTTGGTCGAGATATTGATAAACCAAGAAACTTAGCCAAATCAGTCACGGTTGAATAAAGCAATAAAAAAACCTCTAGTCATAACTAGAGGTTTTATTTTTATCTAAAATGATTTACTCGCCTTTTTTCTTTACAACGGGTTTTTCATCCGTGATGACTTCTTTTAAAGAAGCAATTAAACCAGTGACGTTTTGGATTTCAGAAGGAATGATTAATTTCGTCGCTGTACCATTGGCAACTTTTTCTAACGCTTCAAAACCTTTTAAGGTTAAGAAAGCTGCATCTGGTTTTGAACGATTAATTAATTCAACACCTTTGGCTTGAGCTTCAAAAATGCGAAGGATTGCTTCCGCTTCCCCTTCGGCTTCAGTAATCTTTTTGATTTTAACGGCTTGAGCGCGTAAGACAGCGGATTCTTTTTCACCTTCAGCTGTTAAAATGGCTGCTTGTTTTTTACCTTCAGCTTCAAGAATGGCTTCACGTT
>JBDLRZ010000040.1:0-4248 GCA_039799785.1 Bacillota bacterium
GATGGATTTACTGCAGCAGAACGTTGGGAAGCGAATCTCATGTATGGAAACTATGTAGACAACCAAACATTATCCGTTGGTGCGGAAACACTACTGTGGGAAAACCTCACCCACCAAAATGCACCGATACAGCTTCAGATTTTTGCCACCATCAATGGAGAACGAGAATTAATCACAGAAGTGAATCAACTGACAACACCATTCATTGATGCCACAATTGATCTCCATTTCACCAATCCTGAAACGTTATCCATTAGACCTACTTTCAATAACGGCAATCTCAATGGTCAATTTAAACTTGAATGGATCAACGAAGAACAAACCATTCAAACGTTTGATCTTACTGACGCTGGTTTAACCATCGAAAATGTAATCGCCCAAGATCTTTATCAATTACGATGGATTTTTATCACGAGTGATGGCAGAAACTTTGTCGTGCTGGAACGTGACATTATTTCACTTTCTCAACCTTATTTTGTTTTGAGTTTGCAACCTTTCATCAATGGAATAAAAGTTGAACTTACCATCGATCGTATTCCATCTTTAGTTAACTTATACCTTTCCATCGGTCTTTTTGATGAAGAAACTGCCATACCATTCACACGTGTGGATGAAAATGATGCCATGAGTTTCTATGAATTAGTTTTAGAAACGCCAGTTCCTTTAGGTTCATCGCTCGCACTAACACTTGTGCAAGCGTCACCATATGACTATCCGATTACGTTTTATTCATTCAACTTTCAAGGAGGTATATCACAATGAAAAAGAATGATCAAAAGTCGACAAAGGTTCCATTAACGAAGGAACAACTTAGATTAAGAAAGCAAGCCATCCAAAAATGGATTGGTATTTCATTACAAGGAATGGTTATTGTTGCAGCGATATTCCTCGCTGTCTTTTCAAATTTACTCTTTGGTGATAGTGAATTTGGAGACATCATTAACCGCACCTTAGGAAAATTCTTTGATATTGGATCCTTGATTTCCAATAACTACTTAAGAATTTTAGAAACCTTCACCATTCTGTTATTTATTTGGATTGTGCAACGTTTATATGATGCTGCTGTTGCGATGTTTGTGCCAAAGAAAGCACAAGTAGGAACCACGATGTTGCTTTTAAAGAGTGCCGTGCGTTATGGTACCAATTTTATGGGCATCCTCTTTATCTTAACTGCATGGGGTGTTGATTCTGTGACCTTACTAGCATCCATCGGTTTAATTGGTTTGGTCGTCTCATTCGGTGCACAAAGTATTGTCGAAGATATTATCTCAGGTTTGTTTTTAATCATTGAAAAACAATTCTCGGTTGGAGACATTATTATTATCGATGGCTTTCGAGGTAAAGTCATGGAAATCGGTTTAAGAACCACCAAGTTTTTAGATTTAGCAAATGCGGATTTAAAAATTGTTAACAATTCTCAAGTAAAAAATGTCATCAACGCTTCAATCAATACATCTACCGCTGTTACTGAAGTTGGCGTTTCATATGAAACCGATTTAGAAAAGTTAGAAGAATTAATTGCGAAAGTCTTTATCCCAAATTTCACAAAGAAACATCAAGCAGTGCTAGAAGGGGAAGTCTCATATGGCGGTGTCACGGCACTCGCTGACTCTTCTGTTAACTTACGTTTTGCTGCCAAAGTGAATGAACTCAATCGTCCTAAAGTGATTCGGTTACTCAATCGTGAATTTAAAATATTCTGTGACGAGAATAAAATTGATATTCCATTCCCACAAGTGACAATTAATTACAAAATACCTCCGAAATAAATTGACACTCGTTTATCCTTTCAACCGCTGGGTTCAACCCAGCGGTTTTACTTTATAATGAGTTTGATGAAACTTTACCCCAAACCAATTTTCCATTCGATTCCAGGTTATGAAATCGTGATGGAATTCATGGATCCATCTGTTCAATTACATGGCTTTATTGCCGTGCACAACACCAAACGGGGTCCTGCTTTAGGTGGAACTCGTATTTGGAAATATGATAATAAAGAATCTGCTTTAATCGATGTTTTACGCTTAGCAAAAGGGATGACTTTTAAGGCTGCAGGTGCAGATTTATCCTTGGGCGGTGGTAAAGCTGTTCTCATGGGTGATGCAAAATTAATTAAGTCACCAGCCTATTTTGAAACCTATGGTCATTATGTTCATTTATTAAAAGGCCAATACATCACTGCTGAAGATGTGAATACGAGTTCGGCTGATATGATGCATATTGCGAAACAAACCCCTCACGTGGTGGGTCGTGTTGGCAAGTCAGGCAATCCTTCTCCGTTTACTGCATTAGGTGTGTTTTATGGCATTCAAGCTTCTGTCGATTTTGCTTTACCAAATAAAAAACTAAAAGACTTATCGTTTGCGATTCAAGGCGTTGGCCAAACTGGAAGTTATTTAATTGAATTACTCGTGGCCGCGGGTGTAACTCAAATCACCATAGCCGATATCAACCCAATGAATATCGAATTGATCACAAAGAAATATCCTCACCTTAAGGTCGTCAGTCAAGAATTGATCATGAGCTTACCCGTAGATGTCTTTAGTCCATGTGCGTTAGGCGGCATCATCAATGATGCTTCCATTGATCAAATGAAAGCAAAGATTATCGCAGGGAGCGCGAATAATATTTTATTAGATGATAAAATCCATGGTCCAAAGGCGATGGAAAAAGGCATCTTGATTGCCCCTGATTTCATTATCAATGCGGGTGGATTAATTAACGTTTATCATGAACATCATTCCGATTATCAAGAAGCCGAAGTCAAAGAAGAAATTAAACGTATTGGTCTACGCCTTACCCGTATCTATCAAATGGCAAAAAAAGATCACATCGATCCATTTGCCGCTGCCACTGCTTTTGCCAATCAACAATTAAAGTAACGTTTCTAAAATTGGTTTAATCACGTCAGTGATAACGGCGTAACCTGCTAACGATAAATGCAAACCTTCTTTGGAATATTGCATTTTTAATTGACCTTCTTCATCAAGTAGTGCAGGATACACATCCACAAATTGAACCCCTGGTAGATGACGAATCTTATCATTGATCCATTGGATGTCTTGATTTTTACGAGGACCGACAATCATTTTATTCACAAGTTTATCGGTGGTTTCATTGACCGGATAAAGTGAGACTAATAGAACCTTTAACGTAGGCATATCTTGATGAATCGTTTGAATTAGCGAATGAATAGATTCTACCGTTTTCTCTTTGGGTAGGCCAAGAACTTGTAAATCATTCGTGCCAATTTGTAATACCAAGACTTTTGGTTTTAAATCAAAAATAGAAAGGTTTAATCGTTTGCTTAACCCTTCTGTGGTGTCGCCATCAATGCCTCGATTATACAAATGGATACCTGGATAAAAATCACTTAAGGGATAACGTTGCGTTAACGAATCTCCAACAAAAACAACGCCACCGGGTTTTGCGTGGCGATTATAAATTTTAAATTCATTGGTTCTAGCAAAATACGCACTTCCAATCACAGCTTTCATCATACGGGTTTGTTTCCCTTTCCTCAGCATCGATCCATTAAAGACAAAGATTAAAACTAAAATACCTATGATTACTATATTAAAAAAGATGAGGTTTAACCACATACAATCACTATAATCGCATTCATCAAGCAAACACAAGGTGTATGGTAAACTAACGTTATGAAACATGTCATAAGAGACACCATCTTGAATCAAAGACTCTCACTTCAACCTCATGAAGTGGAAGCATTTTCACGTTCACTCATCCAAAAAATACAACAACATCCTTTATATCAAAAAGCTAGGGTGGTGGGGTTATTTTCCGCGATTAAAAATGAACCCAATTTATCTCCATTACTCAACGAAAAAAAAATATTTTTACTTCCAAAGGTTGTGGGCATGAGTCTTATCTATGTACGACATGATTCAAAAGCATCCCTCATCAAAAGTGAGTTAGGTATTCTAGAACCCAAAGGCATGAAAGATGAAAGTAAATTACTTGATCTGATTATTATTCCGGGCATTGCCTTTGATGCAAAAGGAAATCGCATTGGCTTTGGCAAAGGCTATTTTGATCGATTCTTATCTAAACATACATCCACCTATGTGATCGGTGTCGCCTATCCGTTTCAAATGCAAAGTAAGATTAACGCCACAGAGCTTGATATGCCTGTGAACGAAGTCATCGTCTCCTAATTTAAATCGCGGTGGTTGATAAAAGACTCATACGTAGCGATACGATGTTCTGGTAAAGCCACGGAAACATAAA
>JBDLRZ010000041.1:0-5167 GCA_039799785.1 Bacillota bacterium
CCTTGGTCGTCCAATTTCGATCCTTCTAATAGTTGAGTTACATTCACATCAAAGACACCTTGATCAATCACCAATTGATTTGCATCGTTTAAATAAGCATCCCGATATTGGTTAATGGTCATTTCTTTTTTCATGATGTGAATGTAGTTAGGATCGATGAATAAAGAAACGGTTGTACCAACTTCGAAAAGTTTTGTATCTTGAACAATGACTTCGTTTTTACCAACGGTTAACAGGTACTCATAATGTACACCTTTAAAGATGCGCGTATTTATGGTTCCTTGGATGGGTAAATTTTGTTCGGGCTTGATTTCAATATCTTCAGGTCGTAACACAACATCCACTTTTTCATTTTCTTGGTATTGATGGGGGACATCAAACACTTGGTTTAAAAATTTAATTTTATTACCAACAAGACTGATCGCATTATAAATATTACTTTCACCGATAAAATTGGCAACGAATGCGTTGATCGGTTGATTATAAATTTCAGTGGGGGTGCCAATTTGTTGAATCAATCCATCTTTCATGACAACGATTCTATCAGACATGGTTAATGCTTCTTCTTGATCGTGGGTAACATAAATAAACGTGATACCGAGCTTGCGATGCATTTCTTTTAATTCAATTTGCATTTCTTTACGCATCTTTAAATCGAGAGCACCTAATGGTTCATCCAATAATAAAATTTGCGGATCATTTACAATCGCGCGGGCAATCGCGACACGTTGTTGTTGACCACCTGAAAGGGTGGTGACATCTCGCGTTTCAAATTCATCAAGATCTACAATCTTCAAGGCTCTCGTCACTTTGTTATGAATTTCTTCTTTTGAATATTTGCGATACTCAAAAGATTCTTTGCCATCTGCATGTTTGATTTTGACATTCGCTTTTTTGAGTTTTAATCCAAACCCAACATTGTCATAGACGTTGAGATGTGGAAATAAGGCATAACGTTGGAACACCGTATTCACAGGGCGACGGTAAGGAGGAAAGTTAGAAATATCAACATTCGCCAATAAAATTTTACCTGTATCTGGTAATTCAAAACCGGCTATCATTCTGAGGGTTGTGGTTTTTCCGCAACCTGAGGGACCTAAAAAGGTGACAAACTCACCCTTCTTAATTTTTAAGTGAAAATTTTCTACGGCAAATTTACTATCAAATTTTTTCGAAACTCCGGCAAGCTCAATGATAATTTCCTGATCCATTGACCCATTCCTTTTTTCCAAAATAAAGAGGCACGTCTTGTCTGATAAAAATCTTAATTTTTTATCAGTTTTGTGCCTGAGAAAAATATATTATTTCTACACCTAATAGTCAATGAATATTTTATCCAATTTTTAACTTTTATTTTTTGGACCTTTTCTCGTTTTCGTTATAATAGAAACAAGGACATCACTATGATTAAAAAAACTTGGTTTATTTTGTTGATTCTTATTCCGCTTATCGCAGGTTGTCAGCCTGCAACCATTGATAAAGTAGCAATCCCATTTTCTGATGAAATCAAATCCATAGATGGTCATTACCAAACCCTCACCGAATACAATCAATTACAACTGATGATTGAACAAGAAGAAACTTTTATTTTAATGGTCGGAAATGCAACATGTGGATGCACGGTAGAATTTCTTCCAGTGATGCAAGCATGGATTGATCAAACAGACATTCTCACCTATTACATCGAATACACAAACATTGAATTTCAAACGAATAAATTTGGTATTCCTTTTGTCACCGGAAGTGTACCGATTATCAATATTTTTGAAAACGGTGAACTCCGTTTCTATCGAGCCTATAATCCCAATCGTTCTTCTGATAACGATTTATTTTATGATCTATCGTTACTAACATCTTGGTTTGAGGAACGCATTGACTTACCTAATTTTAAATTCTTAAGCAAGGCTAATATTGATGCCTTATTCACCGAAAACAAAAAATTTATCCTTTATATCGGACGGGAAGATTGCCCAGATTGTAGTTATGCTTTTACAACGTTCTTAGTTCCATTTTTAAAGGCTAATCCTGATTTACCAACTATCTATGGGTTAGATGTGAAAGTAAATGGTATTCGTGTACCAACGGTAACCGGACAAGAGTCAACCACAGGCAATAACACGCCTGGATGGAACGACTTTAAAACAAACTACGGCATGAACACCACCTTAAATACAACGTTTGGTTATGCAACTGGTTTTGTCCCAACCTTTATGTATATCGAAACCAATGGTGAATCTATTCAAGCAAATCCGTTGATCATCAAGGATATGGTGGTGACATACAATGATTCATCCTTACAAGATCCGACCGCGTCTTTTAATACCGAAACAAATCCAAGAACAACCCGTCTCACTCGGACCTATTTTGATGGGAGCCGGCCATTCGCCTATACCGATCTTAATCTAACGGATTTAGTGTTACCAACACATAATTCTACCGCTGAACTCAGAGATATATTAAATCCATATCATAATCAAGCCATGCAAGATTTCTTAGACTATTATTTACCACTTGTTGATTAAGCTTCAACAAAAAAACGTCATCGCATGATGACGTTTTTATTTGGTACCGAAAGGATGTCTACTTCTTTTTCTTTTTATATCCACTAACGTAATCTAAAGGAATCGTGAATAAAATACCTTGGTCTGGTTTAGATAAATCACCGATCACTTTTTCAATCACTTTTTCAATTTTTTTAACTTCTTCATCTTCAACAACTAAAAATAAAGTTTTGGTGGTGCGATTATTTTGATCAATTAAGGCTCTCATCGAACCAAAAATAGAGAATTCATCGCGTTCCGTTAGTTCTCGACCCATACCGCTAGAATCCAAAATCGTCGCACCTGCTATGCCTTCTTGATTGAACTGTTTTAACAACGTAGGAAGCTTTTCAACATGGCTTAAGACATAAATTAATAGTTTCATGTTTTTTCCTCTTTCTTATTTTATCATT
Source organism: Bacillota bacterium (assembly GCA_039799785.1). Classification (GTDB taxonomy): domain Bacteria; phylum Bacillota_I; class Bacilli_A; order RFN20; family CAG-826; genus UBA970. The sequence continues at coordinate 2,954 of JBDLRZ010000041.1, forward strand.
TTGTAACGGTCGCTTCTTTAGAACGAATCAAAACTTCTTTTAATAAAATAGGACCAAAGACTTCCGAGACAAAGACTGCGCCAATCACGACCACTCTTAATAGACCCCCATCATAAGGTAAACCTAAGGAAGCTGGAATGATGTCTAACATCAAAATGGATAAGCCAAGTGCAATCCCACCTTGTGGTAATAATCCAAATCCAAGATACTTTTCAACATTTTTCCCAGCTTTAGAAACTCTAGCACCTAAGAAACTGCCAAAGATTTTTCCACCCACTCGGAAGACAAGATAAATGATCAGGATTGCTAAGGCCGCTAAATTAAAGTTGGATAATTGAATATCGGCACCTGATAAAACAAAGAACATAATCACAAAGGGTGGTGTAATTCTTTCCACCAATGGCATGACACTATCGACATGTTTTGATGTATTGGTAAAAATCGTCCCCATTGCCATACCGGCCATGAGACTGGATAAACCAAATCCTAATTCATAATTCACAAAGCGAGCAACGCCAATCGATAAAAACAATAAGGCGACGACAATTGAAATTCGATTACCTCTTCCGGTAAACCAATTGGTTAATAATTTAAGAAGATAACCTAATACAATACCCATCACAATTGAAGCAATAATTTCTAGAACAGGTAATGCGATGAGCCAGGCAATCGATCCTGAGCTTTGTCCAGTAAGAATTTTAATGATGGCGGTGACAATACCAAAGAAGATTAATCCACTTGCATCATCGATTGCCACGACTGAATAAATCATTTCTGTTAATGGACCCTTCGCTTTGTATTGGCGAATGACCATCACAGTTGCAGCAGGGGCTGTTGCACCGCCAACTGCACCAAAGGCTAAGGCGATATAAAGTGGAAAACCAAACATTAATAATCCAAATGTAATGAAAACAACCGCAAAGAAGGATTCTAGGAAGGCAATGATGACAGGGGCAGGTCCTAAACGTTTTAGATATTCTAGTTTAAATTCTGCACCAATCGAGAAGGCAATAAAAGCAAGCTCGATATCGGCAATGATTTTTAAGCTATGAATAAAGTCTTCGCCAATGAAACCATTAAAGTCAGGGAGGAACAGTCTTAAGAAACCCGGACCAATCAAAAACCCACCTAATAAATATCCTGTTACATTGGGGATTTTAAGCAATTTAGAAAGTTTACCAAAAGCTAAACCTGTTAATAAAATAACAGTAAGACCTAACATTAAGTTGTAATCATTTTCGCTAAGGATTTGTGAAATCATATACGTGTACCATCCATCACCGAAAAAATTATACGCTTATTTTAATATTTTGTTTGTACTTTTCAATTAGAGATAAATAAATCCATAATTGGCAATAAAATGTAGAACGACCCCTGCCATGACAAATAAATGCCAAACAAAATGTGCATATTTGAATTTTCGACTACTTGCATAAAACACAACGCCTAGGGAATACGCAATGCCACCCCAAACGGTCAAATAAAAAGCTGTAGGAGGTAATCGTTCAAATTGGCCCATGATCAATAGAGCAGACCAACCAAGCAGTAAAAACATCACGACGTGAAAGACTTGAAGTTTATCAATAAAAACTGCCTTAAAAACGACACCAAGAATAATAATGACCCATTGAACTGAGAAGAAAATCATGCCGAAAGGTTGTTCTGCCACAACTAAAAGTAAGGGTGCAAAACTTGCACCGATTAATAGATAAATTGAAATATGATCGAATCGTTTAAATAATCGTTTCACTTTGAGTGTTGCAGGAAATGCGTGATAAAGGGTTGAAGACATAAATAATAAAAATATCGCAAGTGAAAAAATGATGCCAGATAAGTATTCTTGCCAGCTTTGACTTGCAAGCAAAATCAAAATAAAGGCAACTAAGCCGAATATCGCACCAATACCATGTGACACGGCATTGGCAATTTCTTCACCAAGAGACTGGGGCCGTTTTGTTTTTTTCACCATGTCCAATATAACACAACCTTTCTTCACGCATCACAGTATTAAAATAAAAAAGACCTTATCGGTCTTTTAGTCAAATTGGGGCGACCGATGGGGCTCGAACCCACGCATGCCTGATTCACAGTCAGGTGTGTTAACCACTTCACCACGATCGCCATGATGTGCTGTTTTATCTTACTAATTTATTGGCCTAAAGTAAAGCAAACTCATTTTTTAGATGGATGTTTAAACCAGTCCATCATCCATTC
>JBDLRZ010000042.1:0-7507 GCA_039799785.1 Bacillota bacterium
AAATTTCTCCTTCGATGAACTCTTCAAGAATAAAAACTTGATCAGGTTTTCTTGCAAAGAAATCGGAGAGTTGTTGTTCGTTACTTAATTTATAAGAAACTTGTGAACCCACACCAATATCAGGTTTGACAAATAATGGGTAGCCCACTTCTTTGGCAAAGGTGATGGCAGACGCTAAGGTGGTTAATAATTGATATCGTGCGACTGGAACTCCAGCCTTGCGATAAAACTGTTTCATCCCAGATTTCGATTGATAGACTTGTAATGCCGATGGTCTTAATCCATTGGGTATGTCAAAATCTTGACGAAGTTGAGCATCATATCTAAGCCAATGTTCGATATTGGATTCGACATAATCAATCGGACCAAATCGATCGATAAAATATTGAATGGCGGGTTTTAAATTTGGATAGTGATTCATATCATGAACAAAATAATAAGCGTCCATATTTGCGAGTAGGGGTTGGGGTAAATACGCTTCTTGCACATCCCCTACCACCAGGACGCGAAAACCTTGTTTCTTTAAACCAATCGCAAATTGGTAAAAGGTGTAAGGGAAAATGGGGGCAATCAAGACAAAGTTTTTCATATGCTTAAGTTTAATCTATCAAAATTAAGAAGGAACGACAAGGATGTAAGGATCTTTAATATTGATAATGCCTTTTTTAACCTCGATGGATTGTTGAGAAATTAAATCCAAATACGATCCATCTTTTAAGGATGTAAAGACCGTACGAGTGTCCTTGGTTAAATTGAAGTATCCCACTAATTGACCTTTGGGATAACTCAAGGTTGCCTCAATCAGGTTCGATTGTAAGGGATGTTCATTGATGATGAATTTTCGAGCTTCTCCAAAATAATCCATTTTTTTAATCGCAATCAGTCTGACGATGAAGGCATAAAAAGAAGCATCTTTGATTTGTAAGGAAATTGGATCTTTTTCAAACAAATCGGGAAGTTTGGTTGCGAGGGTTTCTTGTCCAGCATAAATAAAACCAATCCCAGGTTGAAAAAAAGACCATGCAGTTACATTCTTTAGGGTGGTTAAATTCGATACAGTTTGATGAATCCGACTGACATCATGGTTTTCTAAAAAATGAGCTTTCACATAATCTTCAGGATAGATATAACCTTGGGCTTGGACCATTCTTAAATACGTGGATAACTCGCCTTTGCCGGTTAAATAATGATGTAAGAATTCGTGAACATCGTAATCATAAAGCATGTCAAATACTTGAAACATTTCTGCATCACTGTGTGCGGTATATCCTTCACCTCTTAAATATTGGATAAAGTGAGGATGAACGGATTCAGACAACCAAATCGTGGATGGATTGAGTGTGGCAATTTTAGTTTTAGCTTCTTTCCAAAAATCTAAAGGTAATAAGGGAGCAACATCACAACGATAACCATCAAAGCCAAATTGTGTCCAGTGTACTAGAACCTCAATCAATGCTTTTCTAACATCCGTTCTTGTTAAATCTAAATCGGCAATATCAGACCAATCACCAATCCGATTGGCAAGTTTTCCATCTTTGTAATAGTAATATTCAGGATGTTCTTTCACCCATTTTGCATCACGCGCGGTGTGGTTAAACACAATATCCATCATCACTTTTAAACCAAGTCGATGGGCTTCGTTGATCAAAGCTTTTAAATCTTTTTCAGTGCCAAGCGCTTCATCAATCGCATCATAATCGCGAATGGAATATGGACTACCGACTTTGCCTTTTCTTGCTAATACTCCAATAGGATGAATGGGAAGTAGGTAAAGCACACTAATCCCAAGGGACTGGATTCTTGGTAAGTCTTTGATTAAAGCTTGAAAGGTTCCTTCTTTAGTGTGATTGCGAACAAATACTTGATAAATAGTTTGTTGCCTTAATGATTTTGCGAGTGCCTTCATACAACCTCCTACAACATCACCACAAGAATCGACAAGATGATGATCAAACCAAGGACGACTGCTGAAAAAATAAGTAAACCTTTTGAATATTCCATAAACTTATTGTAAACGCGTTTGATTCAATTGATAAGTTCTTAATCCTGTTAAGACAATTAAAGCTTTGACTGGAAACGCAATCACAAAGAACGCGACTTGATTGAAATATAAGGCAACGGGAGGAATGCCTAAATACCAAACACGCCATTGAACGCCCCAAATAATACTGATAAGAATTTCAGAGACAAGCACAATGAAGACGATTGATTTTGCACTTAAGTTTTGCATCTTTTTTTGATCTGAAAAGCGTTTTTCTAATCGACTAATTAAATAAATAAATCCAAAGAATATCGCAGTCGCAATCACCGGTAAAACATAACGAACAAGAGGTGTCGATAAATCGACATCTGCAAAATTACCACCACCTAAATTAAAGGTATATGCATCACGAGAATAAATAAACCAAATACCATACGCGAGTAACGCCCCTAATAAACCATAACTTAAGTTAAAGTAGCCTGGTAATTTTTCTAATGAAACCAGCACTTTTTTTAGTAACCATGGAAGCACACCTAAGACAGCTAATCCTATCGTGACATATGGCGTATAGGTACCAACGGAATTAATCATAAATCCAATCACGTCAACAGAAGCACCCACAATCGCACCAAATAAAGGACCAACAATCAGTGAAGCAAGAATAATGGCGCTCGAACCAAACGCTATCCGATTCACTTCACCAATCGGGATCATCAAGACGCGTTCTAAAATTAAACCGATGGCAATAAACATCGCGGATAATGTCATCTTACGAATGATTTGATTTTGCATACTTTATCTCCTCAATTAACCAATATATTTGAGTCTCACTTGACCGACAAAGGCGAGTGAACCTGTGATTAATAATACACTATGGGAGGGCATGCCTTCGCTGAGAACCTTGAGGGCTACTTCATAGGATTCGATAAAGGGAAAATCAATCCCTGCATAATCCTTTTTTTGTCTGGCTCTAACGTGAGGGAATGTCGTTAAAAAAATATGTTTACTAATGGATGTTAATTGCTGAATCATCGGTGTAACATCTTTATCTTTAAACGATGCGAACAATACATAAATGGACGTATGGGGTTGTTTGTTTAAGGCTTTCACCAACGCTTCAATACCACCAGGATTGTGTGCGCCATCCAAAATAATCATTGGAGATTGCTTAATCACTTCTAAGCGACCTGGCATAAACGTGTCATGAATCGCTTGATGTAAGTTGCTGGAAGAAATGCGATACCGATGTGAAAGGATTTGGACAGCGGAGAGTGCCAAGACAGCATTATCAAACTGGTAAGTCGCCGTCATCGTTAATGTATAAGGTTCTTCGATTCCAAACTTAAATTTGAGTGGGTATTGTTCTTGAATGACTTCGTAAGGTTCACGTTTAAATAAGGGTGATTTGAGTTTAGAAGCAACATCTTCTACCACTTTCATCGCGCCAGTTGGTAAAGTTCCAACAAGAACTGGAACATTAGGTTTGATGATCCCTGATTTATGATCGGCAATTTTTTCAACCGTATCACCTAGATAAGCTTTGTGTTCTAAAGAAATGTTGGTAATGATACTTAAGACCGGTGTAAAGATATTGGTTGCGTCAATTTTGCCACCCATCCCAACTTCAATAATCGCGAAATCACAACCTTGGTCTTGGAAATAATGAAAGGCCAAAAGCGTTTGCATTTCAAACGCTGTTAATTCATACCGATCAAATAACGGTTGCCACTTTTTAAAAAAAGAAAGGATGTAATCTTCTCTAATTTCTTCTTGGTTGATATAAATCATGTCTTGAAAACGCGCGAGTGAAGGGGATGTAAATAAACCCACTTTACGGAAATGGGTTTGATAAATATTCTTTAGAAAAGTGGCAGTAGAACCTTTTCCATTGGTGCCGGTGATATGGATTGCAGGTACCTTAAATTGAAAAGGATGACCTTTTAAAAAGAGGTCATATTTCTCACGTGAATAAATGGGGGAAACTTTCTTTGAAAAATAAGAAATTAAATCAATGATGTTTTCAATCATGGAAATCTCCTTGGCTTGCAGCGCGCATTTTTCTTTCTGTATCTTTCTTTTTAATCGACTCACGTTTATCGTAATGTTGCTTGCCTTTGGCAACTGCAATCAGCACTTTGATTAACCCATGCTTTAAATAAATTTTAACTGGAATGATGGTTAAGCCTTTTTCTTGAATGGCTTTGGTGATTTTAAATATTTCTTGCTTGTGTGCTAATAGTTTTCGTGTGCGAAGAGGTTCGTGGTTAAATAAGGTTCCTTGTTTATAAGGCGCTATATTCATATTCAGTAAAAATAATTCTTGGTTACGACTGACGACATAACTATCGGAAAGCGATCCTCCACCAGCGCGTAAACTTTTCACTTCAGTGCCAGTTAAGGTAATACCGGTTTCTAAAAAATCAGACAAAAAATAATCGTAGTTTGCACGACGATTTTGAACGATGATTTTTTCACCTGTGGTTTTTTTCATTTCGAAATCCCGTTTAAAAAATTATACTATACGCCTACTTATAACGGGATTGAATCGATTTATCGACCAAGGGATTGGTAGGCTTTTATTCCTGCTAGGAGAATATCCATCGCGAATGCCATGGCTTGAGGTTCTAAAACAAAAGCAATACGAATTTCTTGCTTACCTCTTGTAGAATCGACATAAAAATCTTTACCAGGCGTCACTAACAAACGTTGACCTTGATAGACGAAATCTTGAATTAACCATAATGCAAAGGCTTCTGCATCCTTCACAGGAACTTGTAACATCATATAAAAGGCACCTTCTGGAACAACATATTGAATGGATGGATTGGCCTTTAATTTTTCAACCACAGTGGCAATGCGTGCAAAATATTGATCTCTGGTCCATTGAATATGGCTTTCAGGAAGCTTGTAAAGTTCACTCGCCCCAATTTGATCTAGTAATGAAACACCTAAACGAGATTGACCAAGTCGATGAATTTTTTGCATGAATAATTTATTTTTGCTGATTAAGCAACCGATGCGGGCCCCACATGCTGAATAACGTTTGGAGACACTATCGACAATAATGGTCCGATCTTGTATGTCTGGATAATGAGCAAAGGAAATAGCTTGATGCTTTGCAAATGTTAACTTGCGATATAACTCATCTCCAATGAGCCAAAGGTTATGTTTTTTCGCTAATGTGATCAATCGATGTAATTCTTCATCACGATACACGCGACCAGAGGGATTGCTAGGATTGGCAATCAGAATAGCTTTGGTTTTAGGTGTAATTCGTTTTTCAATCACTTCGATCGAAGGAATGGCATAACCCGTTTCCGCAAAGGTAGGAATGCCTACAAGCTTAATGTCTAATTGTTTGGTAAACGCTAAATAATTTGGATAGAAAGGTTCTGGCGTGAGAATCTCATCGCCTGGATTACAAATCACATAAAAAGAAAATAACAATGCATCCGTGGCCCCTTGGGTCACTTGCAAATCTTGGACATCAAAATGATAACCATCTTTTGCAAAATATTGTTGAATGGCCTTTAGTAATGTTGGGTGACCTTGAGAAGGAGCATAAGCGATATGATGCGCTTGATAGGTTCGCATTGCCTCAATAAAGACAGATGGGGTTGGTAAATCAGGTTCACCAATATTCAAATAAAAAACCTTATGACCTGCTGCTTCTGCAGCTTTGGCATAAGGTAATAATTTACGAATGGGCGAAGCAGGATAATTGTCTGCTCGCAAGGAGATGAGAGGTTGTTCCATACGGAACCCTACTTTCTATTTGCTGCCGCGAAACTGGTAACCAGCACCGACAACCGCTTTTTTAAAAGCATCTTCCGTGACAGCACCTTGTAACATCACTTCTGCTTCTTCCGCCATGAGATTCACTTTAACGTTACTCACACCTGGAACTTGCTTCAGTGCGGTGGTGACTTTTGCTGCGCAGTGCATGCAAGTCATGCCACCAACTTTTAAGGTTTTAATTTGTGCCATATTCGATACTCCTTACTTATTTTACTATATTTGCTTTAAAGCTTCGCAATCGAAGTGCGTTCAGAACTACTGATACCGAGGAGAAGGCCATCGCTAAAGCTGCGATCATCGGGGATAATAACCAACCAAAGAATGGAAATAAGATACCGGCTGCTAAAGGAATCGCGATTAAATTATAGAAAAAGGCCCAAAATAGATTCGTTTTCATGTTTTTTACAACACTTTTGGAAAGATCGAAGGCATAAACCACTTGCCGTAAATCGGATTGTAATAAGACAATGTCGGCAGCTTCAATCGCAATGTCTGTTCCGGCTCCAATCGCCATCCCAACATCCGCCCGCATTAAAGAAGGTGCGTCATTAATCCCATCACCCACCATCACCACTTTTCTTCCTTGTTGTTGTAGGTTAGCAATCACTTCGTCTTTATCTTGAGGTAACACTTCAGCGATGACTTCAGTAATACCAACTTCTTTAGCGATACTTTCGGCAACGGGTTTTAAATCTCCTGTCAGCATCACTAATTTTTTTCCGAGTTTCTTCAATGCTTGTATGGCTTCGATGCTGGAAGGTTTGACTGCATCCGCAATCACAAAATGCGCCATCAATCCTTGGGGTCCATTCATTTCGATGATGGTTTTACCGGTTGAAAGGATCTTGGTTAGTTTTTCGTTCATCGTTGTAATTTTAGTAAGCTGATACGTTTGATCTTGAATGCTTCCACGCACACCCATCCCCGGAACATAGACGAAATTCGAAACAACAAGTAAAGGTCCTTCGTATTGATCAACGATGGCTTTCGCTAAGGGGTGCTCAGAATTATATTCAATCGAAGCAGCAATTTGTTTAATCATCTCAAGAGATTGGTTAGGTTGAGCTAGAATGTCAACAACCACAGGTTTACCTTGCGTAATCGTTCCAGTCTTATCCATGACTACTGTGTCAATCGTATGTAATTTTTCCATCGCTTCTGCTGATTTAATTAAAATACCTAACTCTGCGCCTTTACCAGTTCCCACCATCATCGTCACAGGGGTAGCAAGACCTAATGCACATGGGCAAGATATGACTAAAATCGCAATCATAATCTGTAAAGCAAAATCAATTGGTTGACCTACCAAAATCCAAATGATGAAAGCTGATATCGAAATGAATAACACAATGGGCACAAAGATTCTTGAAATTTCATCTGCTAACTTTGCAAGCGGTGCTTTCGTTTGACTGGCTTCTTCAACAAGACGAATAATTTTTGCAATCGTGGTATCGTCGCCTAAAAATTTCACTTCTACTTCAATCACACCAAGTTGATTGAGTGTTGCCGCAATCACTTGATCACCCACTTGTTTATGGACAGGTAAGGATTCTCCGGTAATTGAAGCTTGATCAATCATGGTATCGCCGACTCGAATTAAACCATCGACGGGAATTAATTCACCTGGTTTAACCAAGACAATATCACCGACATTTAATTCACTCACTAATACTTCCGTAGTGTCACCATTGATTTTCTTCCAAGCTTTTTTAGGTTTTAAATCCATTA
>JBDLRZ010000043.1:0-7130 GCA_039799785.1 Bacillota bacterium
GTTTTAGAAGATTATGGCGATGATCGAGGATTTTAATGGATATTTCTTTATTTGATTTTCATTTACCCATCGAGTTGATCGCACAATCACCATCAGAGAAGCGTGATCATAGTCGATTACTCGTGTATCATCGTGATACCAAAACGATCACGCATAAAACGTTCCATCAAATTAAAGAATTTTTACGACCAACCGATATTCTCATTCGGAATAACACCAAAGTGATTCCTGCTAGATTGTTTGGTTCAAAATCCTCTACCAATGCTTCGGTTGAATTGTTACTTTTAGATGATTTAGGTCACGGACAGTATCGATGTTTAGTTGGCAATGCCAAAGTCGTTAAAGTTGGAACCGAAATAACCTTTGGTCAAGGTGAACTCAAAGCTACTTGTTTAATGGTTGAGGCGGATGGTGCTAGGGTATTTCAGTTTCATTTTCAAGGCATCTTTTTAGAAGTATTGGCCCATTTAGGAACCGTACCACTTCCACCTTATATCAAACAACAATTACAAGATCCTGAACGCTATCAAACGGTCTATGCAAAGATACCTGGGTCGGCAGCTGCCCCTACAGCAGGTTTTCATTTTACGGAAGCATTAATTCAAGATTTATCAAACAATGGCATTAATTTTGTGGATATCACACTTCAAATCGGTTTAGGGACGTTTAAACCCGTCAAAGTTGAAAAAACTGAAGATCACGTGATGCACGAAGAACGTTACGAGGTATCGAATGAAGCGGCAACGGTATTAAATCGAGGTCAATTAAATGGGCAGCGCTTAATTGCAATTGGTACCACTGCAACCCGAACATTAGAGGCTAATTGGCAAAAAAATCGACAATTTCAAGCAGAAAAAGCTAAAACCAACATTTTTATAACCCCTGGATACCAATTTCAAACCATCCATGGGCTAATCACAAACTTTCACCTTCCTAAATCAACTTTAGTCATGATGGTATCTGCATTGGTTGGGCGAGAAGAACTCATGCGAATTTATCATGAGGCGATTCAACAAAAGTATCGCTTTTTTAGTTTTGGCGATGCGATGTTAATTCTCTAAAATATTTCATTGGTAAAAAGTGTTGACATATCCGATAACCAAGGGTAAAATCTTTTTTGTGTCTTGGCGTTGAAGTGCGAGGTTGCTGACACACCCACAGGCGTTGTCATGAATGGGTGTCAGGGAATTCGCATGGAGCTTAAGAAATACACTGTGAAGATTCATCAAAAGGAGGAAAGAATTCATGGCTAAATCGAAGAAGATTCGCGTCCGGCTTAAGGCTTATGAACACAAGATGTTAGATCTTAGTGTACAAAAATTAGTCGCAGCTGTTCGCAAAACTGGAGCAACTGTTGTTGGTCCAATCCCGTTACCAACGGAAAAAGAAGTTTACACCGTTTTACGAGCGGTACATAAGTATAAGGATGCTCGTGAACAATTTGAAATTCGTACACACAAGCGTTTGATCGATATTACTGATCACAACAAGGCAACCGTCGATACGTTACGTCAATTGGACTTACCAAATGGTGTTGACATCGACATTAAGCTTTAAGATAGGAGGCCAACATGAAAGCATTAATCGGAAGAAAAATGGGCATGACGCAAGTATTTGCTGAAGATGGCACCACCTATCCAGTGACGGTCATTGAAGTGTTACCAAACACGATCACCGCAATCAAAACCAAAGAAAAAGATGGTTACGTTTCAGTTCAAGTGGGATATTTAGATGCAATTGAAAAGCGTTTAAACAAACCAGCACTTGGCGTTTATAAAAAAGTAAATGTTGCTCCTAAGCAACAATTAGCTGAATTGTTAATTTCAGATGTTGCTAATTTAAAAGTTGGTGACAATCTCGATGTGACCCAATTTAAAAATGGTGATGTTGTCGATATCATCGGCACGTCTAAAGGTAAAGGTTTCTCTGGTACCGTTAAACGTTATCACCACACCATCTCACCTAAATCACACGGGGCCTCGTGGCCACACCGTGGTGCAGGTTCAATGGCAACCGTCGGTCGTACCAATAACCGTATTCACCCAGGCAAAACGATGGCTGGTCATCATGGTAAAAAACAAGCAACGATCTTGAATTTACTTGTGGTTGGCGTTGATAAAGCCAAGAACGCTTTACTTGTTCGCGGTGGCATTCCAGGCGCTAACTTAGGTTACGTCATGATTCGTACGGCTGTTAAAACACAATTAGGTCAACCATTAGTTGCTAAACCCTTGATCAACCGTCAAGCGGTTGCTAAGTAAAGGAGGCATGGATATATGGCAAAGAAAAAAGAATTAAACTTAACCATTGATGTGCTTTCATTAGCAGGCACAAAAGTTACCGACTTAACCTTAAATGGTGAAGTATTCTCAATTGCTCCTCATACACAAACCATGTTTGATGCGATGCAAGTCGCACTCGCAAACGCACGTCAAAGTAACGCTAAAACTAAAACCAAGAGTGAAGTTGCTGGTTCAGGGATTAAACCTTGGAAGCAAAAAGGTACGGGCCGTGCTCGTGCTGGTATGAAACGCTCACCCGTTTGGGTTGGTGGTGGTATTACCTTTGGTCCAACCGGAAAAGAAAATCACGCGATTGCTCAAAATAAAAAGCAATATCGATTAGCGTTCCGTTCTGCTTTATCTGAAAAATTTTTAGAAAAGAAATTATTGGTTGTGGAAGATCTTGCATTTAAAAATGCTAAAACAAAGAATGCAATAGACGCAATGAAAGCATTAAAAATTGCTGGTAAAGTCTTATTAGTTGGAGAAACCTCCAATGAAAACGTTGCATTAGCAGTTAGAAATTTATCCAAAGTCAATTACGTCACCCGTCAGCAACTTTCAGCTGTTGATGTGATGAATGCTGATTTTGTTGTTATTGCAAAACCTGCAGTAACGAAGATTGAGGAGGTACTTCAATAATGGCACGCACCAAAAAAGTTGCCACTGAAGCAACAGAAACCAAAGTGGTCGAAACCGCACCTGTTGTGGAATCTAAACCAACAAAGAAAGCTGCTCCAAAAGCAAAGCAAGCAACTAAAGTTGAAAAAGTTGAAACTGTTAAAACTGAAAAGGTTGAAAAACCTGTTACGGTTTCCACGAAAACTGCTTTATCAAGTTTTGAAGCTATCATTCGTCCCCTCATCACTGAAAAGTCGATGAAGGGCATTGAAAAGCAACAAAAAGTGACAGTTGAAGTCGATGGCCGTGCTAACAAAACGCAAGTTAAATTAGCATTTGAAGCCACTTATAAAGTGAAAGTTAAAAAAGTGAACATCGTCAATGTTCGCCCAAAATACACACGTCGCGGTCAATATCCTGGAACCATTTCTGGTTTTAAAAAAGCTATTGTCACATTAGTTAGTGGCCAAGGCTTGGATTTATTTAAGGAATAGGGAGGTAACAACACATGGCTATTCGCTCTTATCGTCCTTATACACCTTCACGTCGTGAAATGACGAACACGACATTTGAAGAAATTACCACGCGCACCCCATTAAAGAGTCTTTTAACCAAAAAGATGAATACGGGTGGTCGTAACAATCAAGGTGTGATCACAACTCGCCATATTGGTGGTGGTAATAAACGTCGTTACCGTCTCATCGATTTCCGTCGTAATAAAGATGGCGTCGTTGGTACGATTGCAACGATTGAATATGATCCATTCCGTAATGCTTATATTTCATTGGTTAATTATGCTGATGGTGAAAAGCGTTATATCTTATCACCAAAAGAATTACCGGTTGGAAGCAAAATCATTTCCGGTGAACAAGTTGATATTAAAACTGGTAATGCAATGCCTTTAGCAAAAATTCCAGAAGGTACCTTCGTGCACAACGTTGAACTTTATCCTGGTCGCGGCGGTCAAATGGCACGCGCAGCTGGAACGTCAGTGCAAATTTTAGGTCAAGAAGATAAATATGTAACCTTACGATTAACCAGTGGCGAAGTTCGCAAAGTACTTGGTACTTGCCGGGCTACCGTTGGCGTTGTCGGTAATGAAGAATATAACTTGATTAACTTTGGTAAAGCTGGTAAATCTCGTTGGCTCAATATTCGTCCAGCCGTTGCAGGTTCACGTATGAACCCAACCGATCACCCTCACGGTGGTGGTAGTGGTAAGACGCCAATCGGTCGCGATGCACCAAGAACCCCTTGGGGCAAACGGTCTCAAGGTGTGAAGACGCGTAAAATTAAAAAAGCTTCTTCCAGATTGATCATCCGTCGCATTAACGATAAATAAAGGGAGGCAACATCATGTCACGAAGCATTAAAAAAGGTCCATTCTATGATGAATTCTTGATGAAAAGAATTAAGAAATTAAATCTTACCAAGAAAAAAGAAATCATCAAGACTTGGTCACGTCGTTCCACGATTATGCCAGACTTTATTGAACACACCTTTGCAGTTTATAACGGCAAAGAACATATCACGGTTTACGTAACTGAAGATATGGTGGGACATAAGTTAGGTGAATTTTCACCAACGCGTCAATTTAAAGGTCATACAGGTCATACAGCAGAAGATAAAGCTGCCTCCACTGGTGGCGCTGCTCCTGCCGCTGCATCTGCTCCTGCTGCTGGTGCTAAACCAGCCGCTGCTGCACCTGCTGCCGCTGCTGCTCCTGCCGCTGCCAAACCTGCTGCTGCCCCTGCTGCTGCCAAACCCGCAGCCAAGCCAGCTGGTAAATAGGAGGTAATGCATGAAACAAGATTTTGCAAAAGCAATTGCCTATAACGTCAAGGTCACCCCACGTAAAGCTAAACTCGTGGTCGATCTCGTTCGTGGTAAATCTGTCTCTGAATCGTTAGCTATTCTTGCTAACGTCAATCGTAAAGCGAGTGCAGATGTGATTAAAATCATTAAATCTGCAGCAGCGAATGCGGTTAAAAATCACCAAATGACTGAAGCCAACTTAGTAGTAGCTGAAATTGCTGCTAACGAAGGTAAACGCGATAAGCGCTTTATGCCACGGGCAAAAGGATCTGCCTCTAGCATTATTAAGCGCAAGACCAACTTATTCTGCGTCGTCAAAGAAAGAGCAGGTATGTAAAGGTTATGGGTCACAAAATTAATCCAGTCGGTTTCCGCGTCGGCGTTGGCCGAGGATGGAATTCAAGATGGTACGCGAATAAGAAAGATTTTTCAACCTTCCTATTAGAAGATGTCGCCATTCGTCGATATCTTGATAAAGAATTGAAAGAAGCGCTTATTTCCCGTATCGATATCGAAAGACAAAAAACAGATAAGGGTACCAATGTTACGGTTATCTCACATGTGGCTCGTCCAGGTGTGGTGATTGGCCAAGATGGTGCTAACGTCAATCGTTTAACCAAGTATTTACAAAAAATCGTCAAATCTGGCAACTTCAAACTTGATGTTGTAGAAGTCAAAGCTCCAGATTTAGATGCAAGACTTGTTGCCTTAAGTATTGCCAAAGAATTAGAACAACGTGCTTCCTTTAGAACCGCACAAAAGAAGGCAATTCAACGTGTTAAAAAAGCTGGCGCTAAGGGTGTTAAAACCCTCGTGACCGGTCGATTAGGTGGTGCTGAAATCGCTCGTGGTGAAGGTTATCACGAAGGTATCATCCCATTACACACGCTTCGTTCTGATATTGATTTTGCCAAAGTTGAAGCCCACACGACCTATGGTCGTTTAGGTGTCAAAGTATGGATTTGCCGTGGCGATTATGACACCACTGCCCAAGCGAATAACGGTCAAGATAAAGAATTGATCGATGAACCAGAAGCAGTCAATCCTGCAGAAGGAGAATAAACGATGTTACAACCAAAACGTGTTAAATATCGTCGTCCACACTCCCTCCGATGGGAAGGTTTATCCAAAGCCGGTAATACCGTTGCTTTTGGTGATTATGGTTTACAAGCAACCGAAGGAAATTATGTATCTGACCGACAAATCGAATCGGCGCGTGTTGTCTTAAATAACTTCACGAAACGTTCAGGTAAGGTTTGGATTCGGATATTCCCACACATGGCGAAAACGAAAAAGCCAGCTGAAGTTCGAATGGGTTCCGGTAAAGGTGCTCCAGAATTCTGGGTTGCTGTTGTCAAAAAGAATCGCGTCATGTTTGAAATTGGTGGCGTCGATCCTAAAGAAGCTCAAGAAGCCTTACGCTTAGCTGGTTATAAATTACCAGTCAAAACCAAGGTCATTAAAAAAGAAGGAGGTAAATAATTGTGTTAAAACTTAAAGACATCCGCGATTTAAAAACGGAAGAACTCAATGCAAAAATTTACACTCTGAAGGAAGAACTCTTTAACTTACGTCGTCAACAAGCGGTTGGCCAACTGAAGAATGGCAAAAACTTAACCAGCATTCGTAAGGATATCGCTCGTATTTATACAGTGATCCGCGAACGCGAATTAGGTCTTAAATAAGGAGGCAACCACTTATGGAACGTGGCAATCGCCGACAATTTACTGGAACTGTGGTCAC
This sequence comes from Bacillota bacterium, assembly GCA_039799785.1. Classification (GTDB taxonomy): domain Bacteria; phylum Bacillota_I; class Bacilli_A; order RFN20; family CAG-826; genus UBA970. The sequence goes on from JBDLRZ010000043.1 coordinate 6,462, forward strand.
CAACAAGAACGATAAAACAATCGCTGTTTTAATCGTCAGTAAGAAACCACATCCGAAATATCAAAAATTAGTCACCATTTCGAAAAAGTTCTTTGCTCATGATGAAAAGAATGAAGCAAAAATTGGTGATACGGTCACCATCGTGGAAACTAGACCTTTATCAAGAACCAAACGTTTTCGTTTAGTTTCGATTGATAAACGTGGCTTCCAAAAAGTTGAATTAAAGGAGGATGTAACCAATGGTTCAAAAGGAAACTAATTTAGTCGTTGCGGATAATTCCGGCGCTAAATCGGTCAGAATTTTCCAATTATTTGGTGGATCTTTCCGCAGCACTTCTAGTATTGGTGACATCGTCATGTGCGCAGTTAAGTTTGCGATTGTCGATGGCAAAGTCAAAAAAGGTGACATTGTGAAAGGCGTCATCGTTCGTACCAAGAAAGCGATTCATCGTCCAGATGGCACGTCCATTTCTTTCGATGATAATGCGATCGTTTTAATTAATGATGATGGCACACCAAAAGGGACTCGTGTTTTTGGTCCAGTTGCCAGAGAATTACGTGACTTAGGTGAAGGATTTATGAAAATTATTTCCTTAGCACCGGAAGTCTTATAAGGAGTGATGATATGGCAACCCAATTAAAAAAAGGTGACAAAGTCATCATTATCGC
>JBDLRZ010000044.1:0-3471 GCA_039799785.1 Bacillota bacterium
TGTCCAATGGTTTGACAAGCACCTCACCATCGGCAAATTTATTGATTTCAACTGGACTGAGATTTAAGTTCATAGATTTTGCAATGGCTTCGCCAAGAAATTTTGAACCTGATAAGGCAAACAATTTAAAATGGTTTTGCATATTCAACTCTCCGTTAATACTTTATCACTTTAGATATGTGATTTGTAATAATCAAATTTGTTAAGTTTTTTGGGCAATTATGATATTGTAATTCAGAGAAATCTATGGATCGTAAAAGTACAAAACTTCCACTTTCGATTCTTCTTTATTCGGTTTTTGTATTTATCATCGTATTTATAATTCTTTTGGTACTTTACTTCCTTAATCTTGTAACGTTTTCACTTGCAATGGGTTGGATCCTTGGAGCATTGATTAGCTCCTTTAATTACGGCACCATCTTATTTCAATCTCGTCGCTTGCAAGCAAGGATTGAAGCCAATATTAAATCCCCTTATGTAAGTCAAGGATATGCACTTGCAAGATTGGTCTTTTCAGGTGTTGGTATGTTAATTTGTGTCTTATTTAAACCAAATAACATTGAATTCTTTAATTTATTCTCACTATTCGGAGCTTATTTAGTTATTTCCTTGATTATCTTTTTAACTGGCGCACAATATAAGGCGAGAGCAAATTAGTATGGGTGCATTCTTATTATCTTTACCCGCTGAAATATACACCTCAATCATCGTGATTGGACTGATGACCATTTTCTCACTTGTCATTTATTTCAAAAGTAAAACAGTTGATCCTTTAAAAAAACCCAAAGGAATAATGTTAATTGCAGAATGGTTGGTGACGACCATTCAAAATCTTCTTGCTAGAAATATGGGTTCTTATTTTCGCTATTTAGAGCCATACTTTTTAGCAGTGATGCTTTATATATTTATCGGATTTGTGTTTGGATTAACTGGTTTACCTTCACCCATTAGTTACTATCTCAACACTTTTACAATTGTTCTAACAACATTTGTATTAATTCATTTCCATGCTTTAAAAACAAACGGTTTAAAATATTTCAAACGTTTTATTGAACCTTTTGTTGTTTTTCTCCCTATCAATGTGGTAACGGTTTGGACACCTTTGGTCTCGATGAGTTTTCGTATCTTTGGCAACATTCTCGCTGGTATAATCTTAATGACATTATTATATGGATTCTTAGGTTACGTTTCTTCCATCATCTTTAGTTTCTTACCTGCCGGTCTTAATACCATTTTCCTAGCCCCATTCATTGCGCCTTGGCTTCACCTGTATTTTGATCTCTTTAGTGCCTTCATCCAAACCATTGTATTCATCTCTTTATCCATGCTTTTGATCGCTCAAGAAGGGCCATCAAAATCATCTGAAAAGAGTGAAGATCATGCGACAGCATGAAATAGATAAAGTAAAAAAGGAGAAACATTATGCTTTTATCTTATCTAGTCTTGTTAGCGAATCACTTAGCCTTAGTCGGTCCGACGTTGACAGAAGCCGTTGATATTAATAAAGGTTTAATTGGTATCGGGGCTGGTCTTGCTGTTGGACTCGCTGCAATCGGTCCTGGTATCGGTGAAGGGACTTTAATTGGTCAAGCGATTGAAGGAATGAGTCGTAATCCAGAGGCCTCTGATAACTTAAGAGCAACAATGATCTTAGGGGTTGCATTAGCCGAAACCACTGGGATTTATGGATTGCTCATTAGTATCATTTTATTATTCGTTTATTAAACATTAGGTTGATATGATACTTTTAACTGACGGTTTTATTGACCCTCAAAGTATTACAGACAAACTCATACCCAATGGGATTTGGCCTTTTATCATTCAATTATTATCTACATTGGTGATGATATTCATCGTGCAAAAATTTCTTTATAAACCGATCAAAGGTATCCTTGATCAACGCGCTAATTTTGTAAAGAAAACTATTGATGATGCAATTCTCCGAGAAAAACAAGCTTTATCATTAAAAGAGCAACTTGATGCTGAAACTAAAAAAGTGCAGTCATCATTAAAGACTCTTCGTGAAGAAACCCTTGAGGAAATGGAAAATACCAAATCCCAAATGGTCGAAGAAGCTCAGCAACAAGCCAATACAATTAAACAAAAAGCAGCTGAAGAAATTGCTCAAGCAAAATCTCAGGCAGTTTTAGATATTGAACGAGAAATTGTTTCCGTTGCAATTGATGCTTCCAAAAAAGTTTTGGAACGTGAATTAACTAAACAAGATAACGATAAAGTTGTCGAAGATTTTATCAAAGGGTTAAGAAATTAATATGGATGGCATCGCTTCAAGATACGCATTAGCGTTAACAAAAATTGCCAAAGAAACAAATCAACTTTCTGTTTCACTTGAAGTGTGCCAACATGCCTTAGCTTTGGTTAATCATGATTCAACTTTCGTTAAGTTTCTTGGAAATGAATTCTATTCTAAAGAAGAAAAATTTCAGTTTATTGATCGAGTTTTTCCTAAGAATGAATGGACTTTTTTTAGTAACTTTATGAAGCTACTTTTAGTTAAACATCGAACCACTTCCCTTCAATCCATTCTCAAGGAAGCGATTGAAATGATTCAATTTGAACTTAAAACGCAAGATGGCATCGTCTATTCGGTCAATCCACTTACCGTTACACAAATTACCAAATTAGAACAAGCGCTATCAGACTATTATGGTCATCCAATCACGTTGCAAAATAAAATTAGAGGCGATCTCATCGGTGGTATTCTTCTTGATATCGAAGGTAAAGTCTTTGATGCTTCGATGATAGAGAAATTAAATAATCTACGCCAAAGATTAATGAAACGAGGATAAATTATGAAAATCAAACCAGAAGAAATCTCCAGTCTTATAAAGGAACAAATTCAATCTTTTAATCAGCCCTATAGTGAAACAGATACGGGTAAAGTGATATCCATTGGAGATGGAATCGCCCTGGTATATGGATTAGAAAAGGCCATGATGAATGAGCTTGTACTCTTTTCAAATGATGTTTATGGATTGGTGCTAAACCTTGAAGAAGACCATGTCGGTGTTGCCTTACTTTCAACAACGCAATCTATTAAAGAAGGCGATATTGTTAAAAGAACCAAACGTACGGTTGAAGTTCCTGTTGGCGACGCTTTATTAGGTCGAGTTGTCAATGCGCTTGGTCAACCAATTGATAATTTAGGTCCGATTAAAACATCAACCTTTAGACCTGTTGAACGAATTGCGCCTGGCGTTATGACACGTGAACCTGTCAACACACCCTTACAAACCGGTATCATGGCAATCGATGGCATGATTCCAATCGGTCGTGGTCAACGTGAATTAATTATCGGCGATCGTCAAACTGGAAAGACTGCAATTGTTATTGACACCATTATTAACCAAAAAGACCAAAATGTTCTTTGTATCTATGTTGCAATTGGTCAAAAGAATTCCACTGTTGCAAACATTGTTGAACGGTTAAAAGCGACTGGGGCAATGAAAT
>JBDLRZ010000045.1:0-58200 GCA_039799785.1 Bacillota bacterium
GCCGTTAACTTATTAAAGTGCACTGGCATTTCGAATCCAACGCCAATATTTTCATAAAACGATTGGTTTAACGTTTTTAACGGTTTCCCTTTAAACGTTACATTGCCTTCATAACCAGGTAATAATTTGATGAGGACTTTTTGGGTTGTTGATTTTCCAGCACCAGAAGGGCCGAGTAAGCCAAAGATTTGACCCTCTTGGATATCTAAGTTTAAATCCTTGATAACGTAATCATTTTTTACGCTGTAACGATAATTGAGACCACGAATTTCGTATAAATTTGCCATTGGTTAATCCTCCTTGGCGAACATTAAAGTTTCTAACATCGTAAATGACTGTTGGTAGTCCTTTATTAACGCATCTGCCTCCTTATGACCATGTAGAGCAGATTGATATCCTAATGATAAGTAATACAACATTCTCCAAAATTGATCAGGGTTTACAGATGCATGCATCCTTTTTAAATCGGCTTTCATGAATGGCGTTGGTGGAATAGATGGTAGTTGCGTTTGTTCTAGTAAGGCAAACTTAAAAATACCGGGATATGTTTTTTCTAAATTGAATTTTGCAACTTGGATATCTTTTAATAATTGAATAAAAGAATGACTTTGCTGTGCTGGTTTCTTAAGACTGGCTAATTGTTGATTTGCAAATTGAAGACAAGCTTTATAGAGCTTTTCTTTGGAGCCGAAATGATGAAACAAGAGCGGTTTTGATACGTTAGCAAGCTTAGCGATATTAGACATTGAAGCTTTTGACTTACCAAATTCACTAAAGACCACAAATCCAGCCTTGATAATCGTTAATTGACTCGCAGATACGTTCATATGCTTGATTATACTGACCGAAAAGGTCAGTGTCAAGGTTTGCTTAGGTTTTTAATGTTACAAAGGTATAATTATATTAATGATGATTGATAGTAAAAGTGTATTTCAACGTTATGAGAAGAAGTTCATTCTCACGCGTGAACAATATGAAAAAATCTTAATTTCAATCAAACGAAATATGACGTTTGATCCATTTTGTAAAGGTGGCAAAACCTACCACTTAAGAAATGTTTATTTTGATACACCAGATCACCAATTAATTTCATTGTCTTTGTTAAAGCCAGATTTTAAAGAAAAATTACGCATTCGAAAATATGGTAATCAAGGTGATCAGACCAATATCGTCTTTCTTGAAGTTAAAAGAAAAATTAAAGGTGTTGTGACCAAGCGCAGAGCATCCTTATCTCTTGAAGAAATTGAACAATTTATGAATCAAGGATTGGTCCCACAACGAGAAGCTTTTTATGATCAACAAATTCTTAAAGAACTTAAATACATGACCCAAATATATCAATTAAGGAAAGCGGTTTTTATTGAATATGACCGCTTAGCATTCTTCGATAAACAAGATCCTGAATTTCGGGTAACGTTTGACCATCAGATTCATACGCGTTATGATAATTTTGATTTTGAAAGCAAAGTAAAGGGAACTCTTTTACTCGCTCAAGATATGGTATTGATGGAAGTGAAGGTTGGAGAGGCTATGCCTTTATGGTTTGCCAAAACACTTGCACGTCTAAAGATCTATCTGAACACATTTTCAAAATATGGCAAGGCATACGAAAGTAGACTTGCAAAGGAGATTGACAACGATGTTTGACAATTTAAATACGCAGTTAGATAGTTTAGTGGTAATCGCATTGGTGGTGATGATTTCATCTGTTATCCTTGGGATTGCTTTAGCTTACTTTTATATGTTTATCAAAAGAGAAGATGGTTATGTCTCAGACTTTCCATGGACCATGGCCATTATGCCACCGGTTGTAGCGGTCTTAATAATCATGCTCGCAAATAATCTTGCGGCCGGTATTGCCGTGGGTGGTTTATTTGCCTTGACTCGCTTCCGTTCCAATCAACGCAATACAGAAGATATTGCCTATGTCCTCTTAACCGTTGTTATCGGTGTGATTGCAGGGACGGGATATGTTGCCTTTGCCTTGATCTTTACTTTATTTATGATGGGTGTGATTCTTGTTTTATACTTTTTAAGATTTGGCAAAACCTCTGAAAAGAATTTAGCATTGAGAATTGTGGTACCGGAAAGTCTTAACTATGAAAATCTATTTGATGACTTATTAAAAAAATATTGTTTATCTTATGCGATCAATCGCGTTAGAACGATCGACTTTGGAACACTCTTTGAATTAACCTATCATATCGTGATTAAAAAATCGACGAAGCAAAAAGAAATGCTCGATGAGTTAAGACAACGCAATGGTAACCTTACGATTACGTTAACGGTTCAACGATTTAATCAGGTGGATTAAGATGACGTTATTGGCTTTGTCGACAGCGTTCTTGATTGGATTGGCTTCCCCTCTTCCGATTCAAGATCCAGTCAGCTTATCTTTTATTATCCTCAATGACGATCAACAAAAAGTGGTCACGTTAGATCGTGGTGATTTTTATTTCAATCCTCCAACTGATTTTATGATGCGTGATAATGTCCGACTCAAAGGTTGGTATCAAGATGAATCGCTTACGAGTTTTCATGACTTTGACTCACCGATCGTAGAGGACACTCGTCTCTATGCAACGTGGGATTACCTTAATCCTGCGATTGCACTTGCCCAATTATCACAATCTGAGGTGGGTGATCGATTTGAGTCAACGACCATGACTTTAACGTTACCTTTATATGAACCTCTTAAAAAGGACGTAAAATTTCAATGGCAAGCTGCCCCACAAAATAGTTCTGATTTTGATAACATTGGTGGCGCTAATACGGATCAATTTTCTCCATTTCGAAATGGGACATTCCAATATCGCGTTCGATATCGATTACCTATTTACAGTACCGGTGGAACCGTCATTGACTACGTGAGTTATTATTCTAGTGTCGTAACCATTAGTATTTATGGACAACAATCCATCGTAGGATTTATTATTGCACTCAGTTTTATCACCTTAATCAGTGTAATTTGGTTTTTAAGAAAAAAACGATCCATCTATTATGATGTAGATGGAGGAGAACCCTTACATCCGGGTCGCTTTTACATGGGTGAAGATATTACGGTTCAGCCTAAAGCAAAGAAAAAGGGATATCGATTTATGGGTTGGTATGATGATGTTACACTTAAGCAACCATACTCGGGATTAAGAATGCCAATGAAAGCAATGAAAATATATGCAAAATTTAAGAAAACAAAAACAAATCGCTAGAGCCATCCAAAGTTATCCTGTCAAAACATCGATGATTTTAATTGATTTTTTGCGCGCTGAATTAAAAAACATGAGTCGTAATAATATCAAATCGCTACTCACTAGAAAACAAGTGATGGTGGATGGTGCACCGATTAGTCAATACAACTTTGTGTTAACACCCGGTGACATCGTCATGATTGGTAAATATAACCCTCAAGATAAACCCTTGCCTACACCCAAAATACTTTATGAGGATGCTGAATTTCTCGTGATTGAAAAACCAACAGGTTTACTTACCGTTGCCTCTGATAACGAAAAGAGTCAAACTGCCTTTCGTGTGATGATGGACTATGTTCGGGAAAAGGATACCCATGCAAGGTTATATGTTGTCCATCGTATCGATCGAGATACATCGGGTATTTTGATGTTTTGTAAAAATGAAGAGTTAAGAGACGAAATGCAAAAACAATGGAATAGTATTGTTTCCAAACGAGGCTATTATGCAATTGTCGATGGCATACCTCTTGAAAAGAAAAAAACAATTCATACTTGGCTTCATAAGACGTCTACCCAAATCATGTATTCCCGACAATATGAAGATGATGAAGGTCAAGAAGCGATCACGCATTATGTTGTTAAAAAAGAAATGAAAAACCATGCCTTTTTAGATGTCAAAATTGATACAGGACGAAAGAACCAAATTCGTGTGCATTTAAAAGAGTTGGGTCATACCGTTATTGGAGACGATAAATATCATGCAGTTACTGATCCCATCAAACGTTTAGGTCTTCACGCCTATGCTTTAGAATTTATCCATCCAGTGACAGAGAAGAAGTATAATTTCTTTTCGCCTTTACCAGGTTTAATGAAAGCGTTTATTGAAGGTCGACACGGAGTGAAATCAACCAAAGAAGAAAAGGTATCATAACCTTATGAATTGGTTGACACTACAACGCTCTCTTCATCGCCAATGGCTCATCTTTACGAAACCCATTCGTGATGCTTGGGCAGACCCTCATTCCTTATTAAGATATATTGGTTACCTCACCTTTATGGGTGTAATGTTTTATGCCTATGCTTTGGTAACCAATTTGTTAACGATTCCACTGAGTGGGGATTATGTCCTTCAACAAATTCCATTTTATTTAAATGGTTATGATGATTGGACGCATTTCTTTCGCACTGGTGAATTTGTCTTATGGGATGATTCAACGTACTTAGGTGCCAATCATATTGGTTCTAATTCTTTTTATTATTATCTGAATCCATTCTTCATGCCGATTTTGTTATTTCCTCGTGGGTTAGTTCCACAAGGCTTGGCATTGTTGATGATTGGCAAAATGGTGGGCGCATCTTTAACCTTCCGATTATTGTTGAAATATTTTAACGTCAAAGAAAATCATACTCGCATTTTTGCGATGGCGTATGGATTCTCTGGATGGATGGCCTACTATCTTTGGTTCAATCACTTTATGGAAGTGGCAGTTGTTTTCCCACTCGTTTTACTTGGTGTTGAAAAACTTTTAAAGGAAAAAAACTTTCGCTTTTTAGCTTTGAGTTTATTCCTGATGGGCATCACCAATTATTTCTTTTTGGTTTCAACAAGTTTTACCGCGGTGTTCTATGCGGTGTTCCGTTACTTACAAACAGCCTCTAAGCGTACATGGTTGGATAATGCGAACGTTGCTGGACTTGGTTTCCTTGCTTTTGCCATTGGCATCATCATGTCTGCATTTGTCTTTTTACCTTCTGTCATGGTTGCAATTACCTCTAACCGCGTTGGTGAAGCCTGGTATTTAGACCAATTAGTGGCTGCGTTCCAATCAGAGAATTGGCAAGAGCTTTGGTCTTTATTAACCATTTGGCGAAATCAAGGTGGAACAGAAGAACCTTACAATAAGTTTTATCCACTGATTTCCTTTTTATTCCCAACGGTTAGTAATCGAAGTTCAACCTTATTTAATACGGGTAGTTATGACAATACGATTTCCAGTTTGTTTGTTTATACACCTTTAACGATGCTATTAATCCCTTCTTTGATTCACAACTACATGAAGAAAAAGTGGTCGCATTTCTTAGCTTTAGGATTGATTCTCTTTATGTTATTCACACCGATCACGTATCAACTCGTCCATGGATTTACGATTGACTATGGTCGTTGGCAAATCTTTGTGGTGACAATTCTCATTACTTATATTGCGGTTAATTTTGAAGAACGAATGAAATTTAAACGCTGGTATTATGATGTGTCTTTTGTCGGTGTTTTCTCTTTAGCCATTTATGCAGTCTTAGTAGCATTAGGGAACGAAAATAGATTCTTCTTTTCTGAGATGAGTGAACGTCAATATGTCGCCATCTTTGCCCTTGTATACATGATTGTTGTTTATGTGTACCTACGACAATCCTTTCGAAAGAAATCCTTACCCGATACTTTACAAACGGCGATTTTCTTCGAAGCAATTGTGATGGGAACCTTAATCATGAATATGCACGGTTTGATTAGTTATCCTAATCGGATTGACAATGGTCTTGATTTAATTCGTGATCAACGGGAGATTGTTAAACAGATTCAAGACGAGGACGATCAATTCTTCCGCATTTACAATTTGAACGCTGGTGAATCCACCAATCTTGGTATGCGCTTAGGTTATAACGGGATGACCGCCTTCCACTCACTTTATAATTTTTATGTTTCAGATTTTAATAACTATTCTCATATGAACTACAATTATCGCGGTTGGTCGATGGGGTACCATGAAAAACGTTATAACCTCGACACCTTTTTAGGTGTGAAGTATTACATCATGCAAAATGTCTATGACTCTTACACAAGGGCCAGTGAAGCTGATCCGGAAACTGGTGTGTATGACTATTTGTATCAAAATGTGCCACATGGTTTTATCAAAAGTACAACATTATCAACGAATAAAAACTCCGTTTATGTGAATCAGAATTTCATCGAAGGTGGTTTTAGTTACGATACGTTATATCCAAACAACCAAGTTGAAGGTCAATTTGCAAATAGTTTTTTCACCAATTCCACCACAGAAGTGTTAACGAATGAGGAGGCTTATTTACAAGGGGTCATCCTTGCTAATGATGATGTGGACGCCATTCTAGAAGAAGCATCACATTTAAACGTAAGTACTTCACCCACTCGTTCCATTGCTCGTATCAATACGAATGTTAGTTTGATTCGTTGCGATGATAATCTTGGTAATCCACTGATCTTTAATCCAAGTCACATTGATCGTTTAGAAACGTGTGAAGCGACACCGGTTGCCAATAACAACAGCATTGGTCAATTTAATGGTGAGTATTTACCGATACACATTACACCGACTTCTGGATCCAATTTTGGTGAAGAACCGGATGATTATTTCTTTGCCTTACAACTTCGCTTATCGCATTATGCTACAGTCTATTTCTTTGATGAACAAGGTGAAATCATCATTCGCGATGCACACTCCTTTGTGAATACATCGTTTAAATTTATGCGTGGTTATTATCCTACGCGACCCGTTTCTCGCATTGTAATTGTCCCTAAATTCAGTGAAGGTAATATGTATTATCCTGTGCTATTTAGAGAACCGTATACCGCCCAATTACAACGACTTGCTTCATTACAAGCCTACCCATTAGAAGATTTTAAACATACCGCTAATTCAAGAACTTTCTCGACTGATTTCGCTTCGACAAGAATGATTGTCCTCAACACCCCATTTGATCCGGGATGGAAAGTCACGCGCATCCAAGCGGGTGGCATCAAAGACACCACACCGGTGTATCTATCCCAAGGTGGATTTGTCGGATTTTTATCAGGGGTTGGTCCAACAGAATATCAAGTGACCTACTGGACACCATATTTAACAGAAGGTCTACTCATTGCCTTAACAGGGTTTGCAATGTTTGGTGGAATTGTCGGTGCAGCTTATCTCGTTGAAAAGAAACGATTAGAAAAAGAACAACGTTCTTAGTTGTGATGGACGACTTTATAAATATAATTTTTCGCCATTTTTGTCATTTCTGAAACTTGGCGAATCGCATCTTTCATTGAAATGCCAGTTGCCGTTAAGGAGTCCACTGCTTTTCTAATTTCGTCATCCGATAATTTAATACCAAACTCATCTTTATTGCCTTCGACAAGGACAACCATTTCACCTTTCAGTGTGGTTGGATCAATTTCCGATAATTCTTGTAAGGTCCCATCGATATATTCTTCATGCAATTTTGTTAATTCTCTAGCAATACACGCTTTGCGATTACCTAAAACTTCGAATAAGTTTCGTAAGGTAACGTCGATTCGGTGGGGCGCTTCATAGAATATCAAGGTTTCAGGTCGACGATATAAATCTTTGATCTCATCCAATCTTGCTGCTTCTTTTTGTCTTAAGAATCCATGGAAATAAAACTTGGAACTATCAAGACCACTGGCCACGAGTGCATTAAAAACTGCAGATGGACCTGAAATCACAATCACTTGAATATCTTCGGTTAACGCAGCCTGAACTAGTCGTTGACCAGGATCTGATATACCAGGATATCCAGCATCCGAAAGATAGGCGATGGATTGACCTTCTAGCATCATATCCACCAGTTGTTTACTGACAGTTAATTCATTATGTTCATGACAAGCGATTAATGTTTTCTTGATGCCGAGGTGGAACAAAAGTTTTCCACTGACACGCGTATCTTCACAAGCAATCGCATCGATAGAAGTTAAAGTTGTAACTGCACGTGGGGTGATTTCATCTAGATTACCGATGGGCGTTGCAACTAAATAGAGTTTGCCTTTGGTTTGCTTGGCTTCACTAAATGACTTACGGCGTTTCATGCCACAGGAGTTCCTTTAGGATGTTTATTTAATTCATCGACATGAAGGAATTGAATATCTCGGTTTTGATTCTCGATTTTGATAACGCGCGTTAAGACGTTCATGGACGTGACTTTAAAACTAATGCCATCAATCATGTAACGATCGCCAACCCGAGGTAAGGTTGCCTTAATTTCGGTGTATGCATCATCTTCATACTTTAGGCAGCATAGTAATTTTCCACAGTGACCTGTTAACTTTGGAATGTTTAACGTTAACATTTGATTCTTTGCCCGATTGATTGAGATGTTATCAAACTCATTTAAGAAAGTGGTGCAGCAAAGTGGTAAACCACAGATTCCAATCGCTCCATAAAGTTTGGCACGGTCTCTAGCACCCACTTGTCTTAAGTCGATACGGGTGTGAAATTGTGTCGCTAAGGCTCTTAATAAATCTCGAAAATCCACCCGGTCTTCTGAAAGAAATAAAAAATAGAGTTTCGAACGATCGAGGTTATATTCCGCTGCAAAAATTTCCATATCAAGATTCATCTTTTTGACAAGATCTTTTGCAAAAAGCATGGCATCTTTTGCATCTTTTTCATTACGTTGTTGAGCTGCTAAATCACGTGTCTCTGCTTTACGAACAATTGGCATTAATTGAAAAGGATAGCGATATTCACTCATCGCTTTTAATTTGGTTTTGATAATACCTAATTCGTAACCCTTACCGGTTTCTACAATCACCATATCATTCGGTTGATAGACGTTTGCAGTGGTAGAAAAGTATTGTAATCGAGGCAAATGATTAACTTGAATGCCAACAAAATAAGGGATTTGCTGATGTGTTTCCATACCTTTATACTCCTAATAATTCTATCATCATTCCTTCAAGAAAAAGCGTTAAATTGGTACTTTTATCCAAGCGTGACAACCTATTTTGTAAGCCATTCATCGCTTGATAAGGGTTTTGTATCACCGTACTTAATCCCATTAATATTTTAACATACGATTTTAAAAGAATATTTTGTTTCGCGATCATTTTGCTAAGTTCGGTTAGGATGGTCAACCAGCGTTGAATGAATACCTCAACTTGTTCGGTTTCAGTAAGCAACGGCATCCAATTCATTCTAAATTCATGCATGGCAGCGACCGGGCTTTGTATCCACATTTGCGCAAAATTTTCTAATTGTTTCATCGATTGTAAAACACTCTCATCCAAACTTTTTTCTTTGATATCATCAGCCGATCCACATTCAAAACTTAATAACTCGGCAATGGTAGATTCGACCCCGAGCGCAATGGCTTCTTCAATCAATTTTTGTGGTTGATTAGGTTTAAATTGGATGACCTGACTTCGTGATTGTATCGTTGGCAAGACATCATCGATGCTTGTGGTGGTAAGAATGGCATAAATATCTAAGGTCGGTTCTTCAAGAAACTTTAATAAAGCATTAATCGCTTCTGGTGTCATCGCCTCGATTTTATGTAATAAGTAAATTTGTTTACTCGCTTTTTCTAATCCCGTAATTGCAAATCGAGATTCTAAACTTAAGACATCTTGTTTTTTGATCGAAGCTTCACTTCCATCGATAATGATTAAATCCGTATAATCTTGTTTTTGAAATCGCTGACATGTTAAACATGATCCACACGCTAAGGGTTGAGGATTTTCACAAAGTAAGGATTGAGCTAAATATAATGCAATCTCTTGAAGGGGTTGTCCGTTATAACCGTTTAATAAATATGCATGACTCCATTTATCTTTTTTTAAAGCGTGTGCAAATAAATCAAAGACTGGTTTTTGTTGATTTTTAAGGTATGCCTCAATCTTCATAACAAACGTTGATGGATTGCCTGATAAGTATTTTCAATCACTGTTTGTAGAGGCAATGATGCATCAATAATCACATAGCGGTCTTTAAAACGTTTTGCGAGTTGTAAATAGGTGTCTCGAACTTTTTGATGGAATGATAATTGTTCAAGATCTAAGCGATTGATTTCTCGATTGGCATTGGCGGCAATTCGTTTTAATCCTAATTCCGGAGGAATATCGAATAAGAGAGTCAATTGGGGATAAGAGGATTCGGTTGCAAATAGGTTGATATTGAGAACTGCTTCAATGCCTAACCCCCTGGCGCCCCCTTGATAAGCCAAACTAGAATCAATGAATCGATCACAAATGACAATTTTTCCAGCTTTTAATGCAGGCCAAATTTTTTCTACTAAATTTTGTCGACGACTTGCTGCCAACAACAATGCTTCTGCTCTTGGATCAAGTTTGGTATTTTCTTTTTGAAGAATTACTTGGCGAATTTGTTCTGCAATGGGCGTGCCACCCGGTTCGCGAGTTTCTTCAATCACAAAACCTTCTTTTCTCAGTCTTGCAATCACTTCTTTCATCACGGAAGTTTTTCCGCTTCCTTCTGGTCCTTCTAAGGTAATAAACATGTTATTCTCCTTTGATTTTCGTTCGTCCGGTCAATGCTTTAGATAGGGTTAAGGCGTCTGCATAATCCACATGACCACCCATCGGTAAACCATATCCGATACGGGTAATATTTAAACCTTCTTTTTTCAACATGTTAGCGAGAAATTGGGCAGTTGTTTCACCTTCTAAGGTTGGATTGGTTGCAATAATCACTTCTTGATAGGGATGTTTCTTCAGTTCTTTTTGTAAAGCATCGATGCGAAGGTCTTGAACGCCCATGCCTTTACTCGCAGATAAAACGCCACCAAGAACTTGATAACGAAAAATAGGAGATTCAAGTTTTTCAAATGCTGCGACATCTTTTGAGTAACTGACAACCACCAACGTTTGATAAGGTCTCGTTGAGGTACAGATTTCACAATTAGGATCTTCTGTAAGAACACCACAAGTTTGGCAAGGATGAACTAAATGTTTGACTGCACCTAAGCTTTCTTGAAATTGTAGGACATCTTCTTCGCTAAATTCTAAAATAGCTTGGGCCATGCGTTCAGCAGACTTACTACCAACGCCTGGTAACTTTTCAAAAGATTCAATTAAGGCTTGTAAACTTTTTAAAGGTTTCATTTGAAGGTCCAATTTTTAACAGTGGGTGGTGTGTCTTGTTTGGAAGGTAATTTATTTAATTGCGCTAAATCCATAAATAACTTTTTAAGTTTGACTGCTTCTTGGCGATTAATTGCATACACTACACCTTCATAACCAGCAATGTTTTGCATCACTTTTTGTATCAAGGGTTGATTGGCTACTAAGTTTAATTGAGATGCAATTGTAGCCTGATCAACTTCCAAAGCTAAAATGTGTTTGCTTAAGACATAAGGTCTTGCATCTTTTAATAGCGCAGCAATCGAAGCGAATTGTGGTTGAAAAAGCATACTATCTAATTGTTTCCAGGATTGTAAAATATCCTGTCTAGCATCTTTATCACCCATTACCATCACTTTAATCATATTCACATCATCGATATAAAGGCCTTCACCCGTTTCTGCAATCGCGACTGGAGGTGTATTTGCGATTGGTTTTGGCGTTGGATTTGCAGTGCTTTCAACTTTGCCTTTCATCACATCAAAAATATTCGGTGGCGTTTTAGTTTTGTTTTCAGGTGTTTGTAATTGTAAAAGTTTGAGTTGTAATAAACCTGGAATTGCAGATGGGTTTCGAACATCTGTTTGAATGGTCATGATCGCTTCCGTTACAATTGGAATCCAGGTCAAGGATAAATCTTCTAAAATACGATTTGCTTCAGCTTCCCTTAACATCGACATTAATGAAGGTTCTTGTGTTTTAACAAGGATTAACAAATCCTTCAACATTACCAGAAGATCCATTAATAAGCGCTTTAAATCAGCTCCTTTTTGAACAAAGGAATCAATTTTGCCAATCATCGTGGATTGGTCTTGTCGCCCAATTGCAGTGAGTAATTCAATTTTATCTTCAAGACTCACTAACCCAAATAGATTTAAAATATCTTTTTCTTCAAAACGACCACCGGTATAAGCGATGACTTGATCAAGTAACGATAAAGCATCTCGTACCCCGCCATCTGCTAATTGGATGACAGCTTGGACTGCTTTTTCATCATAAGGAATCTTTTCTGTTTTCAGAATAAATTGAATCCGTTCTTTAATATCAGTTGCGTTCACCTTACCAAAATCAAATCGTTGGCAACGACTTAAGATGGTAGGAATAATTTTATGTGGTTCTGTAGTAGCAAGAATAAACAAAACATGGGAAGGTGGTTCTTCTAAGGTTTTAAGCAATGCATTAAATGCACCTGCTGTCATCATATGAACTTCGTCAATAATATAAATTTTATATTTTCCCTTAATGGGGGCATATTTAACTTTATCAATCAGATCGCGAACTTCATCAACACCGTTGTTACTTGCAGCGTCAATTTCAATGACATCTGGATGGCGATTTTCTTGAAGTGCCTTACAATTTTCACATTGACCACATGGTTCACTTTGAGACACTTCACAATTTAATGCCTTGGCAAAGATTTTGGCTAAGGACGTCTTCCCAGTGCCTCGAGGTCCGGAGAATAAATAAGCATGAGAAAGCTTTTGATTGATTAAAGCGTTTTGTAAGGTTCTTACAATGGCTTGTTGACCTGCAACTTGTGCAAATTGTTGTGGTCGATAGGTTCGATAAAGTGCCTTGTATGCCATAAAGTTTTGTTGGGTTAATTATACTCAATTTATCACCCTTATTAAATAGGAAAATGAATAAAAACCTTTTAAGAAATGCGATGCCTATGATAAAATACGAAAGGTCTTATAAATGGAAGAAAATTTAAGAAATCGCCTCAAAGTGATGCGTGATCGTTTAACGACGATTGATGATTTACTCGTTCAAGAATCTGTCCTTGGTGATTCTCGTCAATTTAAGTCACTTTCCAAGGAAAGAGCGACCCTTGATAAAGTGGTAACCCTTTTTAACACATTTGAAACCAATGAAAAGAATTTAGCTGATGCATTAATCATGCGAAATGATGCTGACTCCGAGATTGCCCAATTAGGAAAAGCTGAAGTTGAACAATTGACAGAGGCACAAAGTAAATTAATGGAAACGATTAAATTTCATCTTATTCCAAAAGATCCTAATGATGATAAAAATATTGTTGTGGAAATTCGTGGTGCGGCTGGTGGAGATGAAGCGTTCATTTTTGCAAGTGACTTATTTAGAATGTATACCAAATATTGTGAAAAAAATGGTTGGAAAATCCAAATGCTTTCCGACGCGGGTGGTCAATCGACCATTACCTTCATGGTCAAGGGCGATGCGGTTTACTCCAAACTTAAATTTGAATCTGGTGCGCACCGTGTTCAACGCGTTCCGGCAACGGAGGCTTCTGGAAGAATTCACACCTCAACGGCTACCGTACTCGTCATGCCTGAAGTGGAAGAAGTTGATATCGTCATTAATACAAACGACCTTCAAGTAGATACATATCGTTCGCAAGGCGCAGGTGGTCAAAACGTCAATAAGACTGAATCCGCTGTTCGTATTACCCATTTACCGACAGGAATTGTCGTTTCATGCCAAATTGAAAAATCACAAATTCAAAACCGTGAACTTGCGATGAAGATGCTTTATGCAAAGTTAGAAGCGCACAAGCAAGCTGAAATTGATGAAAAAGTCGGTAATGAAAGAAAATTAAAAGTCGGAACCGGTGAACGTAGTGAAAAAATTCGCACCTACAACTATCCTCAAAATCGAGTCACGGATCATCGGATTGGTTTCACGATTAACCAGCTTGATCGAGTGATGGAAGGTCAAATTGAAGACATATTAGAAGCTTTAAACCATTTTGACCAACAACAAAAACTTTTGGGTGGAGAATGACGATTCAATCCGTTTATCAACAAGCGCTACAATCGATTGGCATTGGCGCGGTTGATACATTTTCGATTCATCAATTATTGCAATTTCATAATCGTATGCCAAATGTTGATATGCTGTTAACTAATCTTGATCGTGAGATGATGAATTATTCAATATTTCAACAACACTTTGAACGATTAAAAAAAGCAGAACCATTAGCCTATATTCTTGGATTCACAACTTTTCTTGGTCTTAAACTTGTGGTCGATCAAAACGTCTTAATTCCACGACAAGAAACTGAAGAGCTTGTATTGCATGTCAGTCAACTTTTCCCTTCTTCATCCAACATTAAGGTGATTGATGTGGGGACAGGAAGTGGTGCGATTGCTTTATCACTCAAAGCAAAAAGACCGCATTGGCATGTCATTGCAACCGACATAAGTGATGCTGCCTTGAAGGTAGCGAAAGAGAATGCGAATGATCTTCAACTTGATATTCCATTCTTTCAAGGAGATGGGCTTAAAATGATGGACGCCTCTTATAACCAACAGATTAATATTATTGTGAGTAATCCCCCTTATGTAGAAGATGAAGATCAACTTGATACATCCGTTAAACAATTTGAACCCCACTTAGCGTTAATTGCAAAACCCAATACACAATTTTATGAACAGTATTTAGCCGAAGGAAAAAGATTATTATCTGACAAAGGCATCTTCGCTTTTGAAATTGACCCTTCATTAGAAAAACCTCTTAAACAAATGACTTTATCGATGTATCCAACTGGAAAGTGGACCGTTATAAAAGATATCAATGGTAAAACTCGTTTTGCTTTGCTTTATACTTGAATAAGGAGTTATCAAAATGAAAATTATCATTGCAAGTGATCATGCAGGGTTTGCTAATAAAAAAACATTATTTGATGCGTTAACCAAGTTGGGTTTTTCAATGATTGATGGTGGGACCTTTAATGAAGGAAGTTGTCATTACCCAGAATATGCTTTAAGTGCAGCGGAACGCGTTGTTGCCAAGGAAGCTGATTTTGGTGTGTTGATTTGCGGTTCAGGTATCGGTGTGTCTATTGCTGCGAATAAAGTTAAAGGTGCACGTTGTGCAGTTGGTTACCACGATGAAGCTGTCAAACGAGCAAGAATTGACAATGATGCAAATTTAATCGCCTTCGGTGCCCGTTATATGACAATTGAAGAAATGTTAAAACGTATTCAAATGTTTATTCACACCCCTTATGAAGGTGGCCGTCATCAAACTAGACTCGATATTATTGCCGACTACGAAACAAAACACTTCCGTTAAATCACGCTTCATCCTATTAAAGGATGTGGATACTTTTATTTGCCCGCGTTGTTTAAACCAAGATCCATTAAAACTAGGTCTAAGGAATGGATTTATTTATTGTCGTGCTTGTATTCAGTTTCAACAAGAATCATGGATTCCAAAACCAAGAGAACCCATGGCAGTCAGTATTAACCTTGGATATGCGTTAACCGAAGCTCAACAAACGATTTCCAATGCTTTAATCAATTGTTATCGAAAGAAACAATCTGCGATGGTGGATGCTGTCACAGGAAGTGGTAAAACTGAAATTGTATTTGGTCTGATTCAAGTTGGTTTAGCCGAGGGAAAACGAATTGGATTTGTCATCCCTAGAAAAGATGTCGTATTGGAGTTAATACCTAGGTTTAAAGAGGTTTTTCCATCCATCCAAGTGGTTGGGGTTTTTGGTGGACATTCATCCACGTTAGAAGGTGATCTTATCATTTTAACAACGCATCAAATGTATCGATATGAGCATTATTTTGATGTGTTAATTTTTGATGAAGTCGATGCTTTTCCTTATGCTGGGGATCCTGTTCTTAAAGCGATGGTTGAACGCGCTAGTAATGGTATCATCGTGTACTTATCTGCAACCTTTTCACAAGAAGAACTCATGAAGTTTAGAGAAGATGGTGGAAAAGTTTTTCAATTATTTAAGCGATTTCATGGAAATCCCTTACCAGTGCTTCAATATAAAATTCATCCATTCTTCATCAAATGGTTCACGATTATTGATTTACTCGAGCAAATGAATAAACAAGGCAAACCTATTTTTGTATTTGTGCCGACCATAGGTATTGGTCAAAAGTTATGGAAATGGTTACGTTTGTTTTTTAAGGATGTAACGCTGGCCTATGCGTCTATTGAACAACGAGAAGAATTGATTGAAACATTTAAGAAAAAAGGCTCCGGAATTTTGATTACAACTTCTATTTTGGAAAGAGGGATTACGATGCTTGGTTTACAAGTCATTATTTTTAAGGCAGATCATCCTTTATTTTTAACGTCTACCATCATTCAAATGGCAGGAAGAGTCGGTCGAAAAATACAAGATCCTAAAGGAAACATCTATTTATTGGTAAATCGAATCACCCCATTTATAAAGGCTGCACAGGAGAAAATAACCATTGCCAATGCTCACGTGTAAGTATTGTTTTCGTACGTTTGAAACCGTTCACCTTTGGCATATCATGCATCCACCATTATTATGTCGAACCTGTTATCTACAACTTGAGTGGCATCATCGCATTGAATCTTGGCAAGGTTTTCAAATTGAATCCTTCTTTGAATATGGTCCTACGTTTCAAAAAATGATTCATCAATTTAAGTCAAATTTAGATATTGAACTAGGATCGGTCTTATTAAACCAACACACGACATATTTAAAATGTAAATATTGGCAATCCACATTTGTATTAGCACCTACTCATGAGCAAGATGTATGGTTACGTGGTTTTCATCCACTGATTGAAATCTTTAAAAAGGTTTCATTACCCATGATCTCATTGATTGAAAAGAGTCGCCCATACAAACAATCAGATCAACACGGTCATGAGCGACAGCAAATTCATGCTATTTTAAGATTGAAAAAGGAAATCATGATACCAAAACAGATTTGTTTAGTGGATGATGTGATGACAACGGGTGAAACGTTGAAGGCAATGATTAGTCTATTAAAACCGATTTCACCGAGGAGCCTTAAAATCCTTGTCTTAGCAAGAAAAAAACAGGAAAAAATTGAGATTACAAGCCCATCTAAAAATGATAAAATAAGTAATTGGAAACAACAAAGATGGCATGGTTAGAAAAAATCTTCAGACTTGAAGAAAGACAACTTAAAAAGCTCTCAAAAGAAGCAGATCTAGTTTTAGCATATGCAGATGACTTCAAACGCTTAAGCGATGAAGCATTAAAAGCAAAAACCATTTATTTTCGTGACTTATTAAAACAAGGTAAAACCTTGGATGATATTAAATACGAAGCATTCGCAGTCGCTAGAGAAGCGGCAACTAGAACGTTAAAAATGACGCCATTTAAAGTTCAAATTATTGGTGCTCTCGTTTTACATGGTGGCAACGTCGCCGAAATGAGAACCGGTGAAGGTAAAACTTTAACTGCAACGATGGCCGTTTATTTGAATGCATTATCAGGTCAAGGTGTACACGTGATTACCGTTAACGAATATCTAGCAAAACGCGACGCCGAATGGATGGGCGTTATTTATCAATTCCTTGGTTTAACTGTTGGGGTCAACTTAAGAGATAAATCACCAGAAGAAAAACAATTAGCCTATCAATGTGACATTACGTATTCAACCAACTCTGAATTAGGTTTTGATTATCTTCGTGATAATATGACTGGCAATCTAAAACAAAGAGTTATCCGCGGATTACCCTTTGCCATTATTGATGAAGCAGACTCGATTCTCATTGATGAATCCCGTACCCCATTGATTATTTCTGGTGGTGCAAAAACTTCGCAATCTGAATTTATAAAATATGATCGATTTGTTAAATCATTAAAAAAAGAAAAACACTTCACGATTGATGTTAAATCAAAAACGGCGAGTTTAACCGATTCAGGGGCCAACCTTGCCGAAATGGCCTTTAATATTCGTAATCTATACTCACCAGAACATTCAGACAAAGTTCACCGCATTCATCAATCCTTAAAGGCTAATTTCATTATGGTTCGAGATGTTGATTATTTAGTTGATCCTGAAAAGAACATTCAAATTATTGATCAATTTACAGGCCGTATTTTAAAAGGTAGAGAATTCTCAGATGGTCTTCACCAAGCGATTCAAGCAAAAGAAGATGCAAATTTCCGCGCTGAAACTATTACCATGGCGACCATTACTTATCAAAACTTTTTCCGTCTATATAAAAAACTTGGTGGTATGACCGGTACTGCAAAAACTGAAGAAGAAGAATTTATTAAAATTTACAACATGAAAGTTGTTGGTATTCCCACCAACGTTCCCATTCGTCGTCATGATGATGTGGATTTAATTTATGCTTCCAAGTCTGCAAAATTGAAAGCAATCTTGCAAGAAATTAAACAACGACATGATAAGAAACAACCTTTATTAATTGGTACACCTTCAGTAGAAGCATCTGAAGAATTATCTAAATTATTAAAAGATGAAGGTCTTCAGCATTTTGTGTTGAACGCTAAAAATCACGCTTCAGAAGCTGAAATTGTAAGACGAGCAGGTGAAAAGGGCAGCATTACGATTGCCACCAACATGGCGGGTCGTGGTACCGATATTAAAATTGATGATGAAGTCAGAGCCCTTGGTGGTTTGTGTGTGTTGGGAACCGAACGACATGAAGCTCGACGAATCGATAACCAATTACGTGGCCGTTCTGGACGACAAGGGGATCCAGGTTACTCTCGATTCTTTGTTTCACTTGATGATGACCTCATGGTTCGATTTGGTTCGGATGCGCTTCGAAATATGTTTAAATCCCTGGGTGATGAAGCGATTGAAAATCGTTTATTGATGAATGCAATTACTGGAGCTCAAAAACGTATTGAAGGTCAAAACTTTGATATTCGAAAAAATGTTTTGGATTACGATAATGTTTTAGCAAAACAAAGAAGTGTCATGTATCGAAAACGCGATGCCATTTTAATGGCAGCAGACGTTACCGATATCATTAATGAAGTATTTACCAATGCAGGAAACTCATTTGCGACTCGCGCGATTAATCCTGATGATCGAACTAAAGCCGTTGATGGTGAAAAATTAAAGAAAATGCTAGAACCAATTTTCTTATCTGAAGGCACCATTAACGCGAAAGCATTTAGTGAATCTCCTGTTGAAGAAGTGGCAGAAGATGTGACAGTCTTGCTGATTAATCGCTACAAACTAGCCACGAAAGAATGGCCTGCAGAAGTGTTGAAAGGTTTACCAAGACAAGTCTTACTGAAGATTATTGATATGAATTGGCCCCGTCATATTGATGCCATGGATCACTTACGTCAAAGCATCCACTTAAGAAGCTATGCTCAAAGTAATCCTTTACAAGATTATGTCAACGAAGGATTTAAAATGTTTAAAGAACTAAATGAAAAAATTGCGGTAGAATTTGTTGGTTCAATGTTAACAGCAAAATTAGAAGTCAAACCCAAGACTGCACCTTCTGCGATACAACTAGATCCAAAGAAAATTGGAGCGTAAACCATGATTGATTTAAGTGTCTTAAAGTCGGAGTTAAATGACTTAGCTGTTCTTATCCAGCAAGTCAGTGAATCTCTTTGACCTGGTTCAATTAAAAACACAAATTCAGGCTGATGAAACTTTAATGGATGGTCCTCATTTTTGGGATCACCAACGCCAAGCTAAAGCAGTCATTCAACGGATGAATGAAAAGAAATTTTTTGTTGAATCATTAGAAAAGCTACTCCAAAGTTATCAAGCATTACTCGATTTACTTCCTTTCTTGGAATCCGATCAATCCTTAATGTCGAGCTTTCAAACTGAGCTCCGAGGGCTCCAAAAATTAGGTAAGCAAGTTCAAGAATTGGTTCTATTCTCTGGTGAATTTGACGGGCTCAATGCCATTGTCGAAATTCATCCTGGTGCAGGTGGTACTGAAAGCCATGATTGGGCGAATATGTTGTATCGGATGTATGTGCGATATGCTGAAGCGAACAAATTTCAAGTCCAAATGTTAGATTATTTGGCTGGAGAGGAAGCTGGCATTAAGAGTGTGACGATGATGATTAAAGGTACACGAGCCTATGGTTTATTAAAATCAGAAAAAGGTGTTCATCGGTTGGTAAGAATTTCACCATTCGATGCGAATGACCGCCGCCATACATCCTTTGCATCCGTGAACGTCATTCCGGATATCGTGGATGAAGTGGATGTAGAAATTCTAGATAAAGACCTTCGTATTGATACCTATCGATCAGGTGGTGCTGGTGGTCAAAACGTTAACAAAGTTGAAAGTGCAGTCCGGATTACCCACATTCCAACGGGTCTCGTCGCTTCTTGCCAAATTGAACGCAGTCAATTACAGAACAAAGAAAAAGCGATGCAAATGTTGAAAGCTCAAGTCTATCAATTAAAGAAACAGCAACAAGAGGCGCATCTTGATTCGATTGTTGGCGAACAAAAAGATATTGAATGGGGCAGTCAAATCCGTTCATATGTCTTCCAACCATACATGTTGATTAAAGATCATCGAACCGATTATCAAGAAGGCGATGTCACCAAAGTGATGGATGGCGCAATTGATGGATTCATCCGATCCTATCTTGAAATGGAGGCCAAGAAGCATGCAAAAAAATAACACGTTGAGCAATACCTTGATGATTATGGTGGCCAATGCATTATTAGCCTTCGCATCGGCGTTATTCTTTGTACCAATGAATATTATCAATGGCGGGATGAATGGCCTTTCACTTGTGTTCTTATCTTGGTTTGAGATACCAGTTGATATCACCACCGCAATTCTAGCGTGGTCACTTTTTTTGATTGGTTTACTATTTTTAGGAAAAACGTTTACTGCTCAAACTTTTTTATCAACCTTACTGTATCCAATCTTTTTCTTTATCTTCGTTCGATATGTCGATCCTGAATGGATTGGTTTTTCTTCCGAAGAAGAAACCCATCGACTGCTGGCGAGTGTTTTTGGTGGTGGACTTGTCGGATTAGGCATGGGGTTATCATTTTTAGCCGGAGGAAGTACTGGTGGTTTTGATATTGTTATCATGCTAGGTCAAAAATTTTATGAATGGAAAGCATCGATAACATCATTGGTGATTGATGTGGTCATCATTGGTTTAGGTATGTTCACATTTGGTATTGTCGTTGGATTGTATGGTGTCATTGCCACCGTGGTAACCTCCATCATGATTGAAGTTGTCTTTGTTGGTTTATCAAGGGTTTACCTGATCACGATTGTGTCGTCTAAACCCAAAGAGATCAATCAATTTATTATTGAAAAGCTTGAACGTGGATCCACCATTTACACGGCAAAAGGTGGTTTTAAACAGCAACCCTTGGACGTCATTCAAGTGGCGATTCATCGTCGCGAATATTTCTCATTAAAACAAAAAATTGCAGAAGTCGATCCTTCAGCCTTTGTCATGATCAATCAGGCTAGAGCAGTGCTTGGACTAGGATTTCATCCATTAACCATTCCTGTTCCAACGCTAAAGAAAAAATCATCATGAACCATACCAATCCATTTAAAATCGTTTCAAAATATCAACCAAAGGGTGATCAACCTAATGCGATTGATCGATTAGTTGAAGGTATTCAAAATCAAAAACGTTTCCAAGTTTTACTTGGGGCAACGGGTACGGGAAAAACGTTTAGCATTGCCAATGTGATTGAACGAATTCAGAAACCTACCCTCGTCTTAGTTCATAACAAAACGCTTGCCGGTCAATTATATGGTGAATTCAAAGAATTGTTTCCCAATAACAGAGTCGAATACTTTGTCTCCAACTTTGATTTTTACCAACCTGAAGCATATCTACCAAAATCTGATACATACATCGAAAAGAACGCGATGATGAATGATGAAATTGAAATGCTAAGAACATCTGCCATTAACTCAGTTTTAGAAAGAAGAGATACGATTATTGTCGCGTCCGTGGCAGCCATTTATGGTCTTACAGATCCTCAAGAATACCAACGCTTAGCCTTTTATTTAAAGGTAGGTGAAACCATCAATCGAAAAGATTTCTTTAGGAAATTAATCGATGCTCAATATCAACGTAATAATCTAGATTTACCTCCAGGTAATTTTAGAGTAAGAGGCGATGTGATTGAAATTGCTTTACCTGGGCTTGCGGATTCAGCGCTTCGGGTTGATACCTTTGGGGATGAAATTGAAAAGCTTTCTTTAGTGGACTTATTAACAGGAGAAGTGCGACATACTTATCGTAGTTATCCAATTTATCCTGCCTATGGTCATGCCTCTACGCATGCGCGTGTGATTGCGGCCTGTGACCGTATTGAAATTGAATTAGCAGAACGGTTAAAGGTTTTAAAAGAAAATAATCAACTGCTTGAGTACCAACGTTTAGAAATGCGTACCAAGCAAGATCTTGAATCGTTAAGAGAATTTGGCATGTGTCCTGGGATTGAAAATTATTCTCGCCATATCGATGGTCGTCAACCTGGTCAAAAACCATTTTGCTTAATCGATTACTTTCCTAAAGATTTTTTATTTGTGATTGATGAAAGTCACGTTTCGATTCCACAGGTTCGAGGAATGTATAACGGAGATCGTGCAAGAAAAGAAACCCTCGTTCAATATGGATTTCGTTTACCATCTGCACTCGACAACCGCCCATTAAAGTTTGCTGAATTCGAAGCTTCTTTGACACAGGTTATTTGTACCTCTGCGACACCCGGTGATTATGAATTAACTCAAACCAATAAAGAAGTTGTTGAGCAGATTATTCGTCCAACGGGACTTGTCGATCCCGAAGTTGTCATTCGACCGACCACAGGTCAAATTGATGATTTGATGCAAGAAATTCAAAAACGAATTGCTAAATCTCAACGTGTCATGATTGTCACCCTTACGATTCAAATGGCAGAAGACCTTACAGCTTACCTTAAACAACGTTCTTTCAAAGTGGTCTATATGCATGCTGAAACCAAGACCATGGAACGTAGTCAAATTATTTATCAACTAAGAAAAGGTAAATATGATGTTTTGATAGGGATCAATTTATTAAGAGAAGGATTAGATATTCCAGAAGTTTCTTTAATTGCCATCCTTGATGCAGACAAAGAAGGGTTCTTGCGATCCACCCGTTCCTTGATTCAAATCATTGGTCGAGCTGCACGAAATTCCGAAGGTCAAGTCATCATGTATGCGGATAAGAAGACCGATTCCATGAAAGCCGCAATCGAAGAAACCAATCGAAGACGAGATAAACAATTGGCCCATAACAAACAATTCAACATTACGCCGATTACGATTAAAAAAGATATTCAATCGCCAATGAAATCCATCGATGATGATATTGCGAAGTTAACCCAAGTGAAAGGTAAGTCGTCAAGAAGTGAAATCGAACAGCGCGTTCGTGAATTTGAAAAACTGATGCGAGAAGCTGCAAAAGTCTATGATTTTGAACGAGCAGCAGAACTTCGCGATATTATTTTTGAACTGAAAGCAGAAATCAATGGATAGTTCCCCTTTTCATTTTCATCAAAACAAGGTATCATTTTGAATCGTAGGAGACATTTATGGAATTTACATTTTTAGATATCGTCTTTATTATCGTTTCGTTCATTATTATCATTTTATCTTTATTACAAGGTGGTAAATCCGAAGGGGCATCAGGGGCAATTACGGGTGCAGGGATGAATGTCTTTGTCAAAACCAAAGAACGCGGTTCTGAATTAATCATTTCTTGGTTAACACTTGGTTTTGCTGTGGTCTTTTTCCTTCTAGCCTTGTTAACAAACGCTTTAGCTTAGTTCGAATAACAAACGTAAATGACGAGGGACCATATCCCTCGTTTTTCTTTGGTTGAATTTGATATAATTTTTATGCTTATGACCATTGCACAATATATCCAACAAGAAAAAAAACATCTTCAAGGATTAGCCCAAGGGCTTTCCACCAAACCTCATTTGGTGATTATTCAGGCTAATGAAAATGAAGGTTCGAATATTTATATTCGTGGCAAACTTTCAGATTGCCAAGAAGTTGGTTTTCAAGCAACCCATCTTCGATTACCAACGTCAATTACGCAAGATGATTTATTAAGAGAAATTCAAAAACATAATCAAGATCCGATGGTCCATGGGGTCATTGTTCAAGTTCCATTACCTTCCCATATCGACGCATCCGTCATTCGCCGCGCTGTTGTGCCTCATAAAGATGTGGATGGATTTCATCCTTTATCCCCGATGATGGCCTGCACACCGAAAGGCATCGTCGATTATTTAGCAGCTAGTGGATTTGATTTTGTAGGCAAACATGCCCTTATTCTTGGCCGTTCTTATATCGTAGGGCGTCCATTGGCAACCGCCTTACTTGATCGTCATGCAACGGTGAGTATCGTCCATTCAAAGACAAAAGAAGAAGATAGAGCCAATTTACTGACGAATGCGGACCTTATTTGTGTGGCGGTGGGTAAGAAATGGTATCTATCCAATCAAAAAGTTAAACCAACGGCATGGATCGTTGATATTGGCATCACCCGAGAAGATGGTCAGATTTATGGCGATGTTAAACCAGGTCGCCATGTTGCCTTACAAACACCGGTTCCTGGTGGAGTTGGTCTATTGACCCGTTTATCCTTATTGAAAAATCTTTGGGAAGCCTATACCCAACAATTCAAATCAAAAGTTAAAGAAGATTAATCACTGATTCTAGATTTGCCTTCAATCAAGAAAAGCATATAATACCTTTAATAAAGGAGCTTTTTATGGATGCCAAAAAATTAAGACAATTTGCAAAACTGACAGTTCGACGCGGTGTTAATGTTAAGTCAGGACAAGACGTGATTGTTCATGCAGAACTCGATCAACCCGAATTTATCACGATGGTGGTTGAAGAAGCGTATGCTGCTGGTGCACGCTCCGTTCGCGTGAAATGGACACACCAACCCATCAGTCGTGTTAATGCTTTAGAAATGAAAGAAGAAGTGATGGCAGATATTCCGGAATGGCAACATGCTGAAATGGCCCATAATGTTAAAACTTTACCTGCTCAAATTCATATTCGTTCGGTTGACCCAGATGGCATGAAGGGTACCGATCAAACCAAATTAACGAATGTTGCAAAAATCACGACCCCACAAATCCTTAAATACCGAGAACAAATGGATAATAAGTTTCAATGGACCATCATCGGCGTCCCTTCTTTAAAATGGGCGGAAAAAGTCTTCCCTAAATTAAAGGGTGAAAAAGCGGTTGAAGCAATGTGGGAAGCCATCATCAAAGCAACCCGTGTCACAAACGATCCTTTAAAGGAATGGGATCACCACAATGCGACCTTACAACAACGAAGTAAACAACTGGATGCCTTGAATTTAGATTATCTGCATTTCCAATCCTCGAATGGAACCGACTTTAAGATTTGGATGATTCCTGAAGCTCGTTGGTTAGGCGGTGGAGAAAAGTTAATTGACGGTCATTTCTATAACCCCAACATGCCAACCGAAGAAGTATTTATTACTCCTAAAGCTGGCAAAGCTGAAGGTAAAGTTGTCGCCTCAAAACCCCTTTCTTATCAAGGCGAACTCATTGAGAATTTTGCAGTGACCTTTGCCGGTGGCAAAGTTGTCAAAGTTGAAGCAAAGAAAAATCAAAAACTTTTAGAACAAATGGTCAAAATGGATGAAGGTGCATCCCGCATTGGTGAATTAGCTTTAGTCCCCTTTGATTCACCGATTCAACAATCTGGTCTATTATTCTATAACACCTTATTCGATGAAAATGCAGCTTGCCATATTGCATTAGGTCGTGCCTATGTGAATTCCATTAAAGGTTATGCGACGATGACCCCACAACAACTAACAGAGATTGGTTGTAATCGTTCGATGATTCATGTGGACTTCATGATTGGTAGTCGTGATTTAAAAATCACCGGTTACAATCGCAAAGGTGTTGCCCTTCCTATTTTTGAAAAAGGTAACTGGGCTCCTTCACTTAAATAATTTTTTAATTAAACAATAAAAAAACCTTCACGGATGTGTGAAGGTTTTTTATTTGTGAGGTTAAAACTTATAAATGCAAGTAACGATCAATTTCCCATTGGGAAACATAGGTTCGATAGTCGTCCCATTCTTTTTCTTTAGCGAGAATGTATTTATCGTATGTGTGTTTACCAAGGACCGCTAGCATCATCGGATCTTTCTTCATTTCTTTTAGCGCATCTTTTAAATTTTCAGGAAGGTTTTGAATCCCTTGTGCTTCACGTTGTTCACGTGTTAATTCAAAGATGTTGTCGTAGACAGGAGGAATGGTTTTAGGATCCTTAGAGGCAATGCCTTCTAGACCTGCTGTCAGAATAAAGGCTAAGGCAAGATAAGGATTGGCGAGTGGATCGACGTTGCGTAATTCAGTTCGCGTTGAACTGCCACGTGCTGCGGGAATACGAATCATCGCCGAACGATTAGCATCTGACCAGCAAGCATAGCAAGGGGCTTCGTATCCAGGAATAATACGCTTATAAGAATTGACTGTAGGATTGGTCAAGGCAGCGATTGAGCGTGAGTGGTTTAAAATACCAGTCATCCATTTACGTGAAACATCTGATAATTGCATATCGCCCTTTGGATCATAAAAAGCATTATCACCGTTGGCGTAAGCTAATGACATATTCGTGTGCATCCCTGAACCATTAATGCCAGAGATTGGTTTTGGCATAAACGTTGCATGTAAACCATGCTTATGCGCGATGACTTTCACAACCGTTTTAAAGAGTTGTAGATTATCACATGCTTTTAATACATCTTGGAAACGGAAGTTTATTTCGTGTTGACCAACGGCCACTTCGTGATGGGACGCTTGGACCATTAAACCTAATTTATCAAGTTCAATTGCGATATCTCGGCGTGTATAGTTATCACCGTCCATTGGAGCTAAATCAAAATAACCTGCGTCGTCGTTCGGTTCAATGACGGGTTTACCGTCTTTCACTTTAAATAAGAAAAATTCTGGTTCAAAGCCAACATTGAGTGCAGAAAAGCCAGCATCCTGCATCTTCTTAATTGCTTTTTTGAGAATGAAACGAGGATCACCTTCAAAGGGTTCTCCTTTTGGTGTGTATACGTCACACACTAGACGTGCCACTTTTCCTAACGCAAGACTTTCGAACGTGAGTATTTGCCAGGTGGATAAATCCGGATACAAATACATATCGGCTTCTTTGATGCGCACAAAACCTTCAATCGAGGACCCATCAAACATAATTTTGTTATTGAGGGCGTCCTCTAAACGTGAGATGGGCAAATCAACAGATTTGACCATGCCGAGCATGTCGGTAAATTGCATCCTAATAAACCGAACATCCTCTTTCTTAGCAATAGCTAAAACGTCTTCTTTCGTCATGATTGCCATGCCTAACTCCCCCTATGAGATGTTGCCATTATTATAAATTAGTATTTTGAATAGTCAAATATGGCTAATCTTCATCATCCTCGTTTTCGTCCTCGTCTTCATCATCATGACGATCGCCTCGAGGTCCGTGGCGGTCATCTTCCCATTCTCCATCTTCACGTTCACCATCTTCATTAAATTGAACGGCTTGATAACGGTAACCGATGATCTCATTTTGATCATTCAGGACAGGAATCACATAAACGGTGATTTTGCCTTTGATTCTGCCACTACTTCCTTGCATGTCAAATTTAATTTCTAGAATAGTTTCGCCATCTTCCATCTCATATTCGAATTTAAACTTATCCTTGGTACGATTGGTGTCGTTATCTTCAAAGAAACTTAATTCTACGACGGTTTCATCATCTTCGATTTCAAGTTTGAATTCAGAAATGGTCATTTCACCATTCACCATTTTTATTACTTTGATTTTCGTTTCATCTTCTTCAAACTTATATTCCGTTTCGATATAGTTGGTTTCATCTAGGTTGGCACGAAATACAATTTTGGTTTCATCTTCCTCTTGAGTTTTACTGCCCGTTACATCGTAACGAATGTTGTTATCAATGACCAAGGCACCCGTAAAGGCATAATAGGTTTCTTCTTCAATCACTTCTGAACTTTCAACATTGTAGTAAAGCGCATAAGGGACGGTCAAACCTTCGATGTCATAAACCACAAAGGTATCAAGAAATTCAAAGTTAACGTCATCTGAAGTTTGTGAAACAATCACCGGTGCTTCATTCGTGCCTAAGAATTGTTCAAAGACAGTTAAGTATGGATTCAGTAAGGTCATGGTTTCTTCAAAGTTAATGGTTTCTTTTTCACGTGAAGGTTTTAATTTAATTTGCAAAGATGGATTCAAGAGAGGTTGAGGATTATTGATGGATAAATTGGTTAACAAGGTCGCGGAGGTGATGCTTGAAATGGAGATCGCTTCTTTTTCGTTATTGAGCCTTAAGGGTGGTAACACCACTTGGCTTGATGTTGTTAAAGAGGTTTCAGACGTTTGGGATGATGTAACCGAGGTTAATGTCGAATCACTGGATGGTGAGATTGGATTAGCATTCTGAATGATCATCGCGACAATAAAAATACTGGTGATGACCGTTGCGATGGGTAGAAGCCGAAAGAATGAAAACGTTTCTTGTTTAGGAAAATTGTTTAACATGAAAGGACGTAGGTTAGGCATTTGACCATCTGCTTCTTGTTTAATCTTTTTTAACAAATCTTTTTCGTTCATTTTTTCAAGGCTCCTTTCATTTTTTTAATCGCTTGGTTATATTTCCACGTTACCGTTCCGATGGGTATGTTCATGATTAAGGCAATTTCGCGGTGTTTATATTCACTAATCGCATATAAGAAGAGAATCTTTTGTTCGTCTAGATCAAGGATTTTTTTCGCTAACGTGATCACGGGAGAACCTAAATCATAGATGTCTAGGCTACTCGGCAAGGTCGCTTCTAGGGTTTCTCTTTCTACTTGGGTTTCTCGATCGCGAACCTTGATAAGGTTTAAGGCAGTATTCCGGGCAATGGTGAGAATCCAATTCATCCCGTTTGTTGTCAGTTGGTATTGATGAATATTATCCATCACCTTTAGATACGTATCTTGCATCACATCTTCGGTTAATTGCGTATCGTGCAAATACGGAAGGATGAAAGCAAAGACCCCGCGACGGGTTTGTTCGTAGAGATCTTGCATCGCTTGCTTTTTCCCTTTTTTGATTTGTAAGAGTAATGCATTAATCGGATTCATTATGCATAACTTTACACCCAAACGATGTGGACTTCTACCCCTTTACAGGGAGCATCTCAAGGGGACTTAAGATGTTACTTATTTAACAAAGAAGTGCTTGAATTTATTGGTGATTGGATTTGAATATCGAGTAAAGATGAAAAATAAATTGTTTTTTCGTTTATTTTTAACCATTTTTCATCAAAATTGATATGTTTAATCAAACCTTTTTCACTTATTTTTTTACCATCTTCAAAATAAATTATGGATGCAAGTTGGTGCTTTGCGTTCAGAAGGTTCGCATTGATGATGGTGGCCTGATCTTGGCTCACGTGAGGTTTTTCAATTCGTGCTTTCGATTGTTTCATTCTCACAATGGTCCCTTTTTGTTCAATTAAGGAAGCATATGCTGCCCACTTTTTCATACCACGGTCGCTCATTTACGATGACCTCCAATTAAGGTGTGTCGTTCACGGGTGGTCGATGCTTTTAATAAAGCGGATGTTCTTAGAATAGCATTATGTCCATAGCGTTCTTTAATGTGGGCGATGGTCACTTGTAGACGTCTTTTTTTGTCGGTGGTTTCGGCATCGGTAAATAAATCTAGTTGCTCATGATCTAACGGATTTAATTTACGAAAGGCAAAGGTAATATTACGAATCGGTTTTGGTTCAACATACCGATGATAGATTCTCATTAACGCTTCATAAAGCGTATCTTCATCATCTGTCGCCCGTATCAAACTCATTTGATGTGAAAAGCCACCTAAACTCGCAGAGTAACCAATGCTTAGATGGACAAGTGAACTCAACTGACCTTGAAGACGTAAACGCAAAGTTAAATCATCACACATTTCTCGAATGACAACAGGGACCTCATCGACTGAGTAATCGCGATACAGCACTTGACCCATACTAATGCCGGGTTCTTTGGGTTGATATTTTTCACGAATATTGGAATGATCAATGCCGTTGGCGTGGTCATGGAGTTGTTTACCCATCACCCCGTAAAGTGCAATTAATTTGTGTTCAGGATATTCAGCAAGATCTTGAATGGTCATAATGCCTAGTTGATGTAAACGATGTTCCATGCGTGACGCAATGCCCCACATGTCACCCACTGGTAACGGCCAAAATTTTTCTTGGATATCATGTTGATGCCAAGTGGCAATACCGTCTTTGGCTTTTTTGGCTTCGATATCTAAGGCACTCTTGGCTAAAAATGGATTATCACCAATGCCAACCGTTGCCAAAAGTTTAAGTTTACGATAAATCGTATCCTTGATGGTCTTCATCAATTCATGTGGGGTTTGTTGGTATAACTTTAAATAAGGACCAAGATTTAAAAAAGCTTCATCCACACTATAAATATGTAAATCATCTTCACCGACAAAATCCAATAGAATCGACATCACTTGCGCCGACTTTTCTAAATATAAACTCATGCTTGGTGTGGCAAAGATCATGTCATCTCGTTTGGGGAGTTCAAAAACGCGTAATCTTGATGGAATCCCTTGCAAACGAAGATAAGGTGAAACCGCTAGGACAATCGTACCTGTACCCCTAGATTTATCGGCCACAATTAAGGGTGTTGTATACGGATCTAAGCCGCGTTCAACGCATTCTACCACTGCATAAAAAGATTTGAGATCGAGTACTGCGACCACGGAAGGATAATTAAATGTTGGTTGAATATGTTTTAACATAATAGATGAATGGACTTTTATTTTAGCGAATGCTGGTGTCAGAAATCACGTTAATTTTTTTATGAAAACATTTTAAATTTATTTTCAATTAAAACCATCAAAAAACGAGAGAAATAGTAAAAATTAAACATCAATTATGCTATATTATGAGACATGGATATTAATGCATTACTTGAACCTATTAAATTAGCGATTCTCGATATACTTGCGAACCCAATTCTTCTTGATATTGGCTTAGGCATCTTCTTATTGATCATGGCAACAACCGGGGTTAAACGCGGATACTGGTTTGCCCTTTGGAATCTATTTTTCTCCACGATTGCTTTATTTGTCTTATTAACATTCTTCTTGAATGTGGCCACTGGAATCGTTAGCAACCTCACGGGTGCTTATTTGGTATTTTCTGACCTTAATATGTCCAGAACCATGGCGATGTTTGGGATCTTACTTGCCGTTTTACTCTTCGGTTGGATGATCTCTGGATTTATTTATTTAATTTTTACTCCGATCAAAGGCAAAAATTATTCTTATCGTGATTTAGATCCGATGGTGGTTATCAAAGTGAAGTCTTATGGTTTTACCGTAGGATTGTTAGAAGGCATTGCCTATGTTCTCTTATTCAATGTTGTATTAGGGAATATCTCAACGTATTTACCAGAAATTTTCCCCAATCGATTCATTTCTACATTCCTTGAAACCTTAAATCCTAGCAATTCGATTGTGTTAAGTTTCTTGAATAGTCTACTTGGTGACTACGGTAGCATCTTTCAATTAGGTTAAATTCAATTCAATCTACCATAAAAAAACGTCTCTTCTTAGAGACGTTTTTGTTTGATGGTCTTAGGCTTTAGGAGCTGTTTTTTTTCTTGGCTTCTTCGCAACTGTTGTCACATCCGTTTTTGATTTTGCCGATTTGACAAGCGGTAAGACCGCGGCAGGTTCATAGGCGACTTTTTCCATGAAGACATCATAGAATCCATTGCCGATTAAAATCACAAACACACCTAACATTGAAGCTTCAAAGCTATTGATGAAGGTCACCACGAGGAGAATTAACATGCCTAGGATCGCTAATCGAGGAACATAAGGATAACCCCAAACGCGGTAAGGACGTTCTGCTTCCGGCATGGTTTTTCTGAATTGGAAGACAGATAAGAAAATGAGTGTATTAAAGATTAACGCACCAAATAAAATAATCGATAATAAATAATTAACATTGTTGTAACCAAGCAAGACAATGATTAATGAGACGATGGTTTGACCTAGAATGGCCACCCAAGGGGTTTGAAATTTAGCATCAATTTTACCGAAGACACTTGGTAAAGTTTGATCGTCTGCCATCGCAAGGTAGACGCGTGGGAATGAAAGTATCGATCCATTTAATGAACCTAAAATCGAAATTGCAATCGCACCAAATACCACATAACCTAAAAGGGATAAATCAAAACCTGTAAAGATGGCACCAAAGGCAGTGTAAATGGCACCTAAATCAAATCCTGCTGCAACGGCGCCTGTGCCAAGTGCGGCTAATGTACCAGCATCAATGATGCGATATAGACCAACCACAAATAAGACATAAACACCCATCACCAAAGCCACGGCAATCGTTAAAGCTCTTGGTAAATCTCTTCTGGCATCTTTCATTTCTTCGGCAACTGTATTGAGGTTCGTCCAACCTTCATAAGCAAATAAGGTTCTAGCAACTGCAAATAATAAACCTGAAATCAATAAACCGGCTTCAACA
Organism: Bacillota bacterium; assembly: GCA_039799785.1. Lineage (GTDB taxonomy): Bacteria > Bacillota_I > Bacilli_A > RFN20 > CAG-826 > UBA970. Next base: position 32,431 of record JBDLRZ010000045.1, read on the forward strand.
TTTTCTGCTCCATTGCTAGCGATAATATTGGTTTCAGTTCCAAAGAATAGTCCAAATAAAATGATAGTGACTAAAGGAATCAATTTTGCGACAAAGAAAATATTTTGCACTAATTTACCATAACGAATGCCAAGATAATTAATCACCGACAATACGATGATGGTGATAGCGGCAATCATGCCTACCGTTGTGGCATCAAATCCTGCACCTTCATTCACACCTAACATATAACCTAAAACTTGCGCAAAGAGGATGGCAAGCAAGGCAACTGATCCAGAACTGGATAAGAAGAAGTTAGTAATGCCAGAAAGAAAGGCGACACGTTTACCATATGCTTTTCTTAAATAAACGTAATAACCGCCAGTCTTTGGAAATAAGGTTCCAAGTTCAGCATAAGTGAGTGCGGAAAATAAAGTGATAATCCCACCAACTAACCATGCCACAAGAGAAAGGCCTAACGAATTGCTTGCAAGTCCCAGTACAAGCATCGAAAAGAAGTAAATTCCAGAACCGATCATAATACCGGCTAAAACCGATACGCTAGAGAATAAACCTAACTCTTTTTTTAGTTTCATATGAAACCTCCAGTGAATGTTAAAAATAATTTATCAATTCATTCGATAAATTGCAAAGAAAATGATTTCGTGAAAACATTAATTTTCTTTAGTTTTTGATAGTGCGTGGAAGTGAAGGATTGGGGTTCTAGCGGCAGAGACCTCATCTAATCGACCCACTGGGGTGTTGTGAGGTGCTGTTTTCACGATGTCAGGATTTGTTGATGCTTCTTGGGCAATTTGTCTGAAGATCTTAATAAATTCATCTAACGTTTCTTTGGATTCAACTTCCGTTGGTTCCACCATAATCGATTGATCAAAGAGGAGTGGGAAATAAATCGTAGGTGCGTGAATGCCAAAATCTAAACAACGCTTGGCAATGTCTAATGTTTTCACGCCTGTAGTTTGATCGATGAGACCATTCATCACAAATTCATGCATGCAAGGTTGATCGGCGACAAGCTTGTAAAGATCTTTTAATGAAGCTTGAATATAATTCGCGTTTAAAACAGCATTAGGTCCTACGTTCATCAAATCTTGGGCGACCGTTCGAATATAAGAATACGCACGAATCACAACGAGGAAGTTACCATAAAAGCCTCCAACTTGGCCGCAAGAAGTAGCAGGGTAGTCAAAGCGATATTGGTTATTGTCTTTCACGACAACTGGTTTTGGTAAGTATGGAACTAAATGTTTAGCAACACTGACAGGACCTGAACCAGGACCACCACCACCATGAGGTGTGGAAAAAGTCTTATGAAGGTTCATATGCATGATATCGAAACCCATATCACCAGGACGCGCTAATCCGAGTAAAGGATTGAGGTTTGCACCATCGTAATACAAGAGGCCACCGACATCATGAACAAGTTTTGCAATCGTTAAAATATCTTTTTCAAATAAACCGACCGTATTAGGATTGGTTAACATGATGCCTGCAACTTGATGGTTTAGGACTTGTTTTAAAGCATCAACATCCACCATGCCATTTTTTGATTTAATGGTGATGGTTTCATAACCTAACATCATGGCACTAGCAGGATTCGTTCCGTGTGCGGAATCAGGAATGACCACTTTGGTTCGTGCCACATCACCGCGGGCTTCATGATAGGATTTCATAATCATTAAGCCAACGAGTTCACCATGGGCACCGGCAAAGGTATTCAAAGATGTGCCAGCCATTCCGGTAACTTCATTTAACATGTTGGCCATATCGTAATAAATCTTCAATAAAGGTTGAACGGTATCCATCGGTTGTGTTGGATGGATCATTTTAAATCCATCTAAACTTGCCATTTCATCGTTTATTTTTGGGTTATATTTCATCGTGCATGAACCAAGCGGATAGAATCCAGATTCGATGCCAATATTTTTTTGTGAGACTTTCGTGTAATGACGAACGATATCAAGTTCACTCACTTCTGGTAAGGAGGCTGCTTCTTGACGGAATAAAGAAGCGTCTAATTCTGCTTCTTTGGTTTGACTGATACCCGTTTCTGCTAATTGGTATCCAACACGACCATTTGAAGATAATTCAAAAATTAACTTAGTGTAAGTCATGTTGCACCTCCTTGATTGCTTGGACGAGTGCATCGATGTCTTCCTTTGTTTTGGTTTCACTTCCGTAAACCACAACTTGATTGGTATTGACTGGGAATCCAAATAAAAAACCTTTTTGGACCAATGCTTTTTCTAATTTTTTCACATCAACCTTGGAGGTTAAGGTGCATTCATAAGCATAAGGAGCCTTAAAAGTTTTCGTAAATAAACCAGTTAGCATCAATTGATCAACGAGATAACGCGTGACCAAACATGCTTGATCAAATGCTTGAACTAATCCTTTTTTGCCCATCGCACTCATATAGATGGTTGCTTGTAAGGCGAGTAAGGATTGATTAGAACAAATATTAGAATTCGCTTTTTCGCGACGAATATGTTGTTCTCTGGTTTGCAGGGTTAAAACAAATCCTCGTTGCCCGCGGTTGTCTTTGGTGTATCCACATATGCGACCCGGCATTTTTCTTACCCATTCGTTGAGGGTGGTGAGATAACCTAAGTACGGTCCACCAAAATTAGGATTGAGTCCTAATGATTGCGCTTCACCGCAAACGATGTCAGCTCCCAATTCTCTAGGCGTTTTTAATCTCGCTAATGCAAAGGGATCATTATAAGAGATTACCAATGCTTTTTTGGCTTTGATTAATGGTGATAACTTATCAAAATATTCAATTAAACCAAAGCGATTTGGATATGAGAAAATCACGCCTGCAAAGGGTGTTTCCATTTCTTTCATCAGTTGGGCTTGGTCGATTAAACCATCTTTGGGTTGTAAGACTGTTAAGGTTACACCACGGTGTTTCGCATAGGTCTTAATCACTTCTTCAGCTTGGGGAAGTAAAGGTGATGCCACAATAATACGTTTAATGGAGGTAACGGAAACAGCCATCATCATTGCTTCGGATAAAGCAGTTGGCCCATCATACATCGAAGCATTCGACACATCCATGCCTGTTAATTGGGTAATCATCGATTGCCACTCAAAAATATATTGCAAGGTACCTTGCGCAACTTCAGGTTGATAAGGTGTGTAAGATGTTAAAAATTCTTGTCGAGAACTGACTGCATCAATAATCGCAGGGCGTTCATGTTCATAAACACCAAAGCCTCTAAATGATTGCAAGACTTGACCTTGATTGGCCTTTAAGTGCTTTCTTAATTGACTTTCTGATAGTCTTGGTAAGATTTGATATGGTTTCTTTAAGCGAATGGATGCTGGAATATCATGGAGTAAATCATCCATTTTTTCAACTCGAATCACCTTTAACATGGATTGTTGATCAGCCTCGGTTAAAGGCAAATATTTAAACATACTTAACGCCTCCAATGAACTATTTATTTAGGTAAGGCGTCGTAATCAGCTTTAGATAACAGTTGACTGAGTTCAGCAGGATTGGAAATTTTAACTTTAATGATCCAATGATTTTCTGCGTCTTGGTTAATTAAATCTGGACTCGAGACCAATGTGGTATTGGTTTCGACAATTTCACCCGAAACAGGAATATATAAATCTGATGCTGCTTTAACGGATTCAACAACTCCAAATACATCATTTTCTTTAAAAGTTTTGCCGACAGCGGGAAGATCAACAAAGACAATCGTACCTAAACTTCCTTGGGCATAATCGGTGATGCCGATTGTGGCAATATTATTTTCTAAAACAACCCATTCGTGCGATGGTGAGTATTTTTTTTCACTCATATATTTCTCCTAACGTTTATATTGTTTCTGCATGAATATCATATCACGAACCACTGCTTCAATAGGTGTGGTTCTCATCATCACGGTGACCTTCGTTCCTATAGCTGTAAAGGGCGTTTCTAGGATGGCCATTGCTAAGGCTTTGGTTGAACCTGGAAGAATATAGCCTGTGGTAATCAGACCAACTTGTTTGCCATTCACCAGAACCGGATATTCGGCTCTAGCAACCCCGCGACCAATCAGTTCTATACCAACGAGTTTTTGTTTGACGCCTTTTTGAATTTGTGTGACCAGGGCATCTTTACCAATAAACGTTTTTTGAGTTTTGACCGCGAATTGAAGTCCAGCTTCAATTGGAGAAATGTGCTCAGAAATTTCATGGGAATAAAGTGGTAAGGCTGCTTCAAAACGAAGCGTATCACGTGCTCCTAAACCACAGGGAGAAACTCTTTCATCATTTACTAATGCAATCCATAAGGATTGGATCGTGCTTAAATCACCATATATCTCAAATCCATCACTACCGGTATAACCGGATCTAGAGATGATGAGCTCTTTTCCTTGATAATGTGTGACTTGATAGGTCATGAACTTTAGTTGACTTAATTCAACTTTCTTTGTGATTTTGTCTTGAAGAACCACTTCTGAAAGAGGTCCTTGTAATGCAAGTTGAAGAAGGGTGTTGGTGACGACTTCAATTTTTACATCAAAGTTTCCTTTATGTTGATTCATCCATTCAACATCAACTTGCGCATTAATGGCATTGATGACGAGTAATATTTTCTTGGGATTAAAGACGTAGGCAATTAAGTCATCAATCGGATATCCTTGCTCATTGCACATGAGGGCGTATATAGCTTTGTTTTCGGGTTGACCTTGAATTTGGTTCGTAACCAAGGATTCAACAAATGGTAAGGCATCTTTGCCCGTGACATAGACTCGACCCATATGAGAGACATCAAAAACGCCTGCTGATTGACGAACCGCGCGGTGTTCTGCAACCAACCCTTTATATTCTTGTGGCATGGTAAAACCACCATAAAAGACAATTTTTGCACCTAATTTAACATGTTCTTCGTGGAGTGGAAGTTTGGCCATAATTCACCTCTATTGGAATTCATTTTATCTTATGAAGGCAAAGCAAGGTATAAGAAAATAATCGTGATAAAATTAGACTATGAAACAACATAATTATTTAATCGTCGTGGATGTTCAAAAGGATTTTGTCGATGGGGTGTTAGGTACACCAGAAGCGGTCGCCATGATTCCTTATTTAGTCAATAAAATTAAAGGTTTTAAAGGTGAAATTATCTTTACCCAAGATACGCATGATCAGGGTTATTTATCGACCATAGAAGGTAAAAAATTACCCGTTATGCATTGTGTTAAAAACACGCCAGGATGGAATTTTGATGCCGCCATCTCACCTTATACAAAAGGTAAAAAAGTCTTCCAAAAACCTACATTTGGTTCTGAAAAGTTGGTCAATTACATCAAGAAGCAACACCAAATTTCACCTATTCATTCGCTAGAAGTGGTGGGGATTTGTACGGATATTTGTGTCATTTCGAACGTAATGATGTTAAAGGCCGCTTTGCCCAATGTAAACATTAAAGTGGATGCAAAAGCTTGTGCTGGTGTCACACCACTTAGTCACACGCGGGCTTTAGAATCCATGGCCTCAGTTCATATCGATATACAAAAATAAAAACCTCCATATTATATGGAGGTTTTTGTCTAACAAAGTTGGTGGAGCTGACGAGGATCGAACTCGCTACCTCGTCGTTGCGAACGACGCGCTCTCCCAAATGAGCTACAGCCCCAAGATTGCCCTACAAGATTAACAAAAAAAGCATAAAAGAGCAACCTTTTAACCATAATTTTGAGGAACTTATCCATTCTATAAACTTTTTATTGTAAGCGCATACAAGATATCATATGATAAAAGAAACCGATTTCCTAAATACGGGAAATCAAAGGATATGCGTTATGAAAACCTTTATCAGTGATCGTTATCAAAAACAAAAACCCTTTGCAGGCTTTTTACCTGGTATTGCAGGCAAAGAAGGACTACCAATGTGGGTCTTTTATGTGAATCGTGGTCAGGCGATTAGTACCTTTGGTGTTCGAGATAAAAACGGTGCAATTTCAGAATTTTATCCTGCTAATTTAGCGTATGCATATATCCATCAAAATGGATTTCGCACTTTTATTAAATATAAAGAAGAAGTATACGAATGCTTCCAAGAAAAAAATGAAGCGCAATCTCTAACCGTTGATGCGCATGAAATCGTCATTGAAGAAACCATTCAAAAATGGAATCTTAAAATTAAAGTCACATACGCTACGCTCCCAAATATGCCGCTATCCGCGTTGATGAGAAAAGTAGACATCACTTCCTTAGATGGTATTGAAAAAAAACTTATTGTGATCGATGGACTAGCACAAATCTTACCTGCTGGTATTGATTACGGTGGTTACAAAGCTGTCAGTTATTTGTTACAAAGCTGGATGGAAGTTCAAGAAAATGACAATCATGTCTTTTTAAAACTACGCGCATCAACGGCAGATTCTAGTGAAGTAAAAGCAGTAGATGATGGAAATTTTTATACTTATGTTGGATTGAATCAAAAGCAATATATATATGATTACAAGGCAGTTTTTGCTCAAGACTCTTCCTTTTCATCCCCTTATCAATTACAAACTTTAGATTATCAAAACTTAGTGAAACAAAAACAAGCCCCTGTTAATCAAGTTCCTTCTGCTTTTGTTGCTGCAGAGCTTTCTGTAAAAACCACCACAACGTTCTACGGCGTATTTGGTTACAGTCAAAATCGGGCTCAGTTATCACCTTTAGTCCAAAAGATGAATGCTGTTTTTTTAGAAAATAAGTTTAAAGAAAATAAATCGACAGTTGATTTGCTAACTTCAGAAATTCAAACCCAAACAGCAAAACCAATGTTTGATTCTTATTTACAGCAATGCTATCTCGACAACATTTTACGGGGTGGTTATCCAATTCAATTTGAAACACTTGATGGGCCAATTGGTTACCATATTTATTCCCGTAAACATGGCGATTTAGAAAGAGATTATAATTTCTTTTCATTAGAACCAAGTTATTTATCCCAAGGCAATGGGGCTTTCAGAGATGTGTTACAAAACCGTCGAAATGATTTGTATTTTCACCCAGAAGTGGGAACGACCACCATCGCTCAATTTGCGTCTTTGATCCAAGCTGATGGTTACAATCCTTTAAGTATCGAAGGGATTATGTTTACGTTTAAAGGTGATGCAAATGGATATCCATCATCCATACAAGACTTACTCAAGCAAGAATTCACCCCTGGTCAAATTGCTAACTTAGCCGGTCAGTCACAATTGCCTGTGATGGAAACGGTGACTAAAATTATTCAGCAATCTCATTATCATTTTAAAGCCACATTCGGTGAAGGATATTGGGGCGACCATTTCACGTATTTCTTGGATTTAATTGAAACTTATTTAGATATATATCCCGACCAAGTTGAATCCTTGCTTCAACAAAAGCATCGTTATTTCTTATCGCCTGCGCATGTTTTAAAACGAGATGAAAAATATATTTTAAAGAACGGTAAAGTTCGTCAATATCATGCGGTTCATCATGACCATGCATTACCTCAACGAGGCTGGTTGAAACTTGCAAACGGTGACGATGCAACCACATCCTTATTTGGAAAGTTAATCACCTTAGTCACGAATAAATTTTCACAATTAGACCCGGATGGTCTCGGCTTAATGTATGAAGCTGAAAGACCGGGTTGGAATGACGCAATGAATGGGATACCTGGTTTATTTGGATCGGGTGTATCAGAAATGCTTGAATTAAAAAGAATCGTGCATTTTTTACAAAAGCAAAAGTTGGTGAATGTTGAAGTTCTATTACCACTCAAATCCCTCATCACTGCAATCTTAGGAATCAAAGAATCTAATTTATTTGATCAATGGACGAAACGGATGGATGCCCTCGAAACCTATAGGGATCAACTCAAAACTCCATTATCGGTCACTACGTTAAGTGCCGATGTGATTCAAACGTTATTAACGCATATGGCCACAACCTTACAAAACTCCATAGATCGATTATTAAACATTCATCCAATTCCATACACTTATTTTATGTATGAAGTTGACCAATATGATTTATTACCAAAAACGAATCCAAACGCACTCCAGACAGTTCGTGCAAAATCTTTCAAACGCTCACCATTACCTCACTTTTTGGAAGCACCTGCAAGAATGTTATCCAACGGATTCTTAACCCCTCAACAAGCGACCAAACTTTATACTGCGATCCAACAATCTCCGTTGTATGATGCCCCATTAAAAATTTATAAGACAAGTGCGCCACTAGATCAACAATCCATGGAAATCGGACGTATTCGTGCGTTCACTCCGGGTTGGTTAGAACGAGAATCTGCATTCTTACACATGACGTATAAATATATGCTTGGCTTATTAAAAGCAGAAGCTTATCCTTCATTTTTTGAAGCGATACAATATGGTCTCACGTGCTTTATGGATCCCAAAGTATATGGTCGATCACCACTAGAAAACTCATCGTTTATTGCAACCACTAACAATCCTGATTCATCCAAACATGGCCAAGGATTTTATGCTCGATTATCGGGTTCAACAGCAGAAGTCCTATCGATGTGGAAACGATTAATGTTAGGAACAACATTGTTTACATACACGCAAGGTAAACTTCAATTTCAAATCCATCCAACCATCTCACTCGATTATTTTAAGGATGGGAAAATCGAAACGACTTTATTTGCCAACACAAAAATACGTTTATTGATCACTGAAACATTAAAACCAACTGACAAAACTTTAAATGTTGTCGGATATCGTTTAATTTCACCTCATCAAACCCAACCTATTGTCATCCAAGGTTCCTCCATTCAAGGGGACCACGCGTTGGCAATTCGGCAAAAACGATTTAGCGAGATCGAAGTTTTATTAAAAGGAGGACAACCAGCAACGATTAATTGATTCGCGTAGGGAAAAATTGTTCACTCTTAATCATCATGAAAGGAAATTATTGATGAAACATTATTGGAAAGGTCTCACCATTACATTAGCAGCACTTGTGCTTGCAGCGTGTGGTACACCAAGTTCAAGTAGCCAAACGAGTTCAGCATCTACACTAACGTCGATTACCATCACGGGTGCAAATGATATCTCAATCGAATTTGACGCTGATTTTAATTTCTTAACCGGCGTTACTGCTACTGGTAATACAGGCGCAGATTATACGTCTAGTATTACGCTTTCCTCGATTTCAACCGCGGTTAATACGACCACAGGTGAATTAGACACGACTAGAACCGGTGTTCACACGGTGCAATATCGCGTTCAATCTGGAACCATTGTTGCTACAAAATTTAGAAACGTAACGGTACAACAACCAGAATCAACTGGTGGCATGTTACTCAATCCAGATTTTGCTTTAGGCACCGCTGGATGGACTGATCCAAGTGTTGTCTATAACGAAAGTGGATCAAGTATTGAATTTGATACTGAAGATGGCGCATTAAAAGTTGTGGTCGTCACAAGTCCTGTTGCCTATGCACCTCGATTTGGACAAATGAATGTCCCATTTGAAATCGATACAACTTATGAAGTTAGCTTTAGAGCGAAATCAAGTGCTGCTAAACCTATTAATTTAAACGCTGGTGAATTGTTAACCTCCGCTCCTTGGTTCACGGATTTCAAACCTGGTCAACCAGAAGTAAGAACCATCGGAACTGAATGGGCAACGTATTCGTTTATCTTCACCCATCGTTTAGACAATCAACGTGGTGGTATTTTATTTGAATTAGGTACGGTCAGTGGTCAAAGTGTCAATGCAACGATGTATTTTGATGACATCACGATTGAAGAAGCGACCGCCGGTCCAGATGTGACTGCTCCAAACTTCTCTGGTGTTACTAGTACAATCAGTGTCTTAGTTGGATCAACGTATGATCCATTAAATGGTGTCACCGCATTAGACATTGTTGATGGTGATTTAACGGATTCAATTTTAGTAGAAATCCTTGATAGCAATAACGCGACTGTTAATACCGTGGACACGAGCGCTCCTGGTGTTTACACGGTCAATTATTCTGTTGAAGACGCAGCTGGAAATGAAGCGACTGCTCAAACCACCGTCAACGTGGTCAGTTTAGCTTTCAGAAATGAAAACTTATTAGCGAATGGTTCGTTCGCTGATGCTTTAGGCGCTGAATGGGGTTATTGGCAACAAGATTGGGGCACTGCTCCAGTTGTAAATCGTACCCAAGATACCGCTGCTGGAACCTATAGTTTAGATATTACAGGTGGCGGCGATGCTGTCTGGGCAATTCAATTCTTCCAAGATGGGGTTGAACTCGTCGAAGGAACAACGTATCGTTTATCCGTTACTGCCGCTGCTTCCGTTGCACGTAAAATAAGCGTTGGCATTGGAAATGGCAATCCATGGAATGAATATGCCCGTAAGAACGGTCTTGAAATTGGAACCACATCATCAACACAAGACTTTGTCTTTACTGTTACCAAAGCAACTGCAGATGTAAAGGTTGTTTTAGAATTAGGCAGTCAAGATGGTTTTGCTAATGGTGCGTTAACACTTTCAGAAGTTCGTTTACAACGTCTTGATGCTGCACCTTTACTCAGTGATTCAAAATTCGCCATGACTGGTTGGAGACATTTCGTTAACGATTGGGATGGCACAGTTGCCACTTCCGGTATTGTTGCGGGTGAATATAAAATGTCAATTACGAAAACCGTTGGTTTAAATCCAACTGCAGATAATTGGAAATTACAAATTATCCAAGATAACGTTGCATTTGGTGAAACGGTTGATAATGGCCGCATGAATTTAACGGTTGGAAAATCCTATACGTTAAGTTTTGATATGTATGCTTCCCAAGCCATCAGTGTCACGACCTTTATTGGTGCTCCTGGTGTCTGGGTCAACTATGTTCCAGAAGTGAATCGTACCAATTCAGTTACCACAAGTAAGCAAACCATTACGATTCCAGTGAGTACGGTTGGTGCAACCTTAAATGGTAATGAAAAATTATCGTTTGAATTTGGATCTTCCTTTACAAACTTTGAATCTGGTAATGAATTTGTGGCGATTGACAATGTTGTTTTAAAAGAAGGTAATACCGTTTTACCTAATGTCATCAACGGTGATATGAATGCAATTTTAGGTGGTCATACATTCTTCACAGAAAATGGTGGAGCGATGACACGTGGTACCAATGGCGGAGCTTCCATCGAGGTTCCTGCATTAGGTGGTGCTGCTTATCAACCTCACTATTACTATGTGTTCCCAACGCTTGCCAAAGGAAACTATGAAGTGAAGATTGCGTTAACAAGTTCAGTTACCCGTGATTTACGCTTCAATATTATTCTCCCAGATGCAGGTTATGCTTCGATCTTACCTGACAACTTTGTTGATTTTAGAGTAACTGCAGATTCACCTTATGTCTTTACCGTTTCCTTTGAAGTGGTCAATCCATTAACCAATGTGAAGCTTGAATTAGACTTAGGTAACCTCGGTGGTGATAAAATCTCTTTACCAGGTACATTCTTAATCTCAGAAGTACTCGTCTACGCCAACTACAATAGCTAAAGGAGGCCATGGATAGTGAAACATAAAGCCAAACTATCCGTTGTAGCCTTGTTTGTCCTTGCTGGATGTGGGGGAACCCCATCCAGTAGCGGCAACACTACAACGAGTGAAACATTACAACCCGTGACGCTCTCTTATGCGGATTGGGGAAATCAAGAACTCAATCAACGCATGATTGATTTATTTCAAGCTCGATATCCACATATTACCGTTGAATTACGACAAGATATTGTCGGTGCAGGTTCACAATTTACTGGCAATCTCGTCACAGCAGCTCAAGCTGGATTACTACCAGACGTCTTTGCTACGGATAACGTCCCTACCGTTATCAATGCTGGTTTGACGTTGGATGTTGCCCAATATTGGGATGCCGATGAAGATGCAGCACTAGTCTATGACAATATCGCCCTTGCAGGTGTTTATAACGGTAAGCGATACGCCGTTCCTTCTTTCCAATTCTTAAAAGGTATTTTGATGAATTTAAATATCTTTGAACGGGCCAATTTACAAACCGTTCCTGGAAGATATCGTATTGATAATGATGGTTATCCAGTTAAAGATTGGACCTTTGAAGAATTCGTGAATATTGCTACCGACATTAAAAATTTCGATTTAGTGAATACCGAAAATTTAGTGGTTGGGATGGACACATGGTATGGATCTCCGGATTTCCAACAAGTGTGGCCGATGATGCAAAATGCTGAAACCCAATACGATACGTGGGATGGTGAACAATTCAATTACACCTCGGCGGATTGGATTAGTGCGATGCAAGCTAAAGTTGCACTCCATCAATTAACCGATGGAACCACCACGCGCTTTACACCAGAAGATTATGATGCAGAAGATAATGACGAATTAAGAACGTATATGATTCAAACCGGTTATGCCGCAATGGACATCGAAGGGTCGTGGCAATTCTGGGTGATTAAAGATGCATTAGATAATCGTGATTTTGAACTCGGATTCTGGCCATATCCACAAGGTGATGCTGGATTATTCCCACCCACTATTCTAGACTTCCAAGCAGTGTCGTCACAAACCGAACATCCAGAAGAAGCTTATTTATTAGCCAAATGGATGACGTTTGGACGCGATGGTTGGGATGCTAGACTTTCCTTACTTGAAGAAGATCGAGAAGATGCAATTGCTGAAGGTTTGACACCTGAATTCTTGGATCGATTCCCAATTGCCGACTATCCAGAAATTTGGACAAGAGTTGAAGGCTTAGTTGAAGGGATTGAAGGGATTGATGCCATTTTTGATCGCATTGAATATTCAAAACCGGACTTAGACAAATGGTTACCAGGATATAAAGATTTCTGGGCTTGGGCATATACGCCTGAGAATCCATTTAACTTCGATAACTTAGTTGCCGAAGGACCGAATGCAGTGCCAACCTATGCTGCAGCCTGGGAAGCACAAATCAATACGTTAGTTGCAGAACAACTTGCCGCGTTAGGTGCAGGTTAGTATCAACATCCTCGGGAGGTTTCTAAAACGAAACCTCCCTCAAACTTGATCGATGAAAAAAATAAAATTGAATCTACCCAACTTTAATACAAAACAAACTGGCATTTGGCTAGTTGTTTTGTTTATGGGCATCACTGGTTTTGTTTTTTTGATTGATCAAACACCCGCTCCATTGAACCAAAGTTTTAACACCTATGATTTTATTCAACCTGATTTTGATTATGCCTATCAAAATCAAGTGTATGGCATCCCAACTTATACTGCGAAGCAAGATTTTTACCAAGAAGCTGGAGTAGCTAAGACGGGTTATGAGGCTGTTTATGACGCTACCGATATGGATGGACTTGCCGTTGGTGTTAATGATGAAGACTATGGTGAAATTGTTGAAAATTATGATCTACCCAACGACGTCTTCTTAATGAATGAATTATCTTCTGTATCGTTTATGTATGATGGCCAGGATAGCGGCATTATTTCACTTGCGCTTGATTATTACTTACTTGATCAAGGAACAGAAGATACCAAAATTGCTTTAACGATTAATAACGAATATCAATTCTATGAATCCCAAACCTTAGTGCTTCCTGCTTCTTGGATGTTTGCCGAAGAAAATTTCCCTCTTGATCGATACGAAAACGAATTACAACCACAATCGATGAAAGTGAATCAATGGTCCAATCATGTCTTACGCGATATGAAAGCGATGCATGCTTATCCATATTCTTTTTATGTTGAATACGGTGATGAAATTACGTTAAGTTTTGTGAATGCAAAAGTTCTGATTGGTTTAATTCAAGTTGTTGCCACAGAACCCTTGATGGATTATGAATCGTATCGTGAGATGAGTCCCGTTGCGCCGATTGTCGATACGTTATCGATGATATCGAGTCGATCGATGATTTCGAGATCCGATGCATCAATTCGTTTAAGAACAGAACAAGATGCCAGTAGCATGTATTACGACACGCAATTTTTAAAATTAAACACCATCTTTGGCGATAGTTGGGAACGCGGTGGTCAAACCATTAACTATGAAATTGATGTTGAAACCAGCGGATACTATGCGCTGTCTTTCCGATATCGCCAATATTTACAAAACGATATGATCAGTATGCGGAGTGTCTACATTAACGGTGCCATTCCTTTTCAAGAATTTTTAGCAATGGCGTTTCCTTACACGATGCAATTTAGAAACCGTACATTATCGCAAGAAAATGGTGAACCTTATTATGTTTATCTAGAAGAAGGTATCAACACGATTAGTTTAGAAGCGGTCAATTATGCGTATCGATTTGCCTTGGAAACGTTGCAAACCATCATGTCGCAAATTCAAGGATTAGCCCTTTCGATTAAGCGTTATACAGCCGGAAGTAATGATCTCTATCGCGACTGGGAAATTGAAACGTATTTCCCTCAAGCTAAAACTCAATTGATTGGGTGGGCCGATCAACTTGATGTCATGTACGAAAAACTCTTAAACCTATCGACCAATCGAACGCCTTCTCAACTTGCCAACGTCAAAGTGAGTAGCGGAAGATTAAGAACGTTAGCAAATCAAATTAATCGCTTACCTGGATTAATGGTGCAGTTCGCCGATGGTGATTCAAGTGTGAATCAAATGCTTGGTGCGTTGCTACAAGAAATGATGCGAGCCAATCTAGAAATAGAACGAATCATGGTCCATGGTGATGTGGCATTACCTAGATCGACTGCAACCTTCTTCCGTAGCGCTTATGAAGGTAGTGCAAGATTAGTACTGTCGTTTATCAACAATCCATATTCGGCAACGCAAATGAATGAAGAACAAATTAACGTTTGGGTTAACTTTCCAAGACCGTATATTGAAATTATGCAAGCGATGATTGATCAATTTTATCCTGGTGATCGAGAAGTGAAATTGTCACAAATGCCAGATGAAAATAAATTAATCCTTTCAAATATATCTGGTCAATCTCCTGATGTGGCTGTGGGTGTTAATCACTGGATTCCTTATGATTTTGCAGCTCGTGATGCGGCGTTAGATTTAAGACAATTCAACGGTTACACTGAAACCGTTTCTCATTTTTCTCGTGGAGCGATGATTCCTTATGTATTCGAAGAAGGTGTGTATGGGTTACCCCTAACTCAAAATTTCTGGGTTACGTTTTATCGCCGGGATATCATGGAATCGATTGGTGTGAATAGTATTCCCCAAACGTGGGATGATGTGATTGGTATTCTCCCGTTATTACAAAGTTACGGACTTAATTATTTCTTACCGCTATCTCAATTTTCTGGACTCAAACCATTTGTAGCGACCTTACCTTTCATTCATCAATTTGGTGGTCAACTTTATGCAGAAGATGGCATGAGCACCACGATCAATGCAGAAGATACTTTAAAAGGTATCACCTTGATGGCAGAACTATTTACCCTTTATAACATTCCAAAATTTGTTGCTAGTTTTTATAATCAATTCCGTTATGGAACCTTGCCAATTGGTATTGGAGATTTAGGAACTTATTTATTATTGTCCAGTGCGGCAAGCGAGTTGGATGGTTTATGGGCGATGGATTTACACCCCGGTTATCGCGATCCAGAAACCCAAGAGATTAATCGTTCAAGTGCAACCGGTGCACAAGGCTCGATGATTTTAGCAAATACCAATTTACCTGATGACAGCTGGGATTTCTTATCATGGTGGATGTCAACACCGATTCAAACGCTCTTTGGTTCAACCTTACAAAGCACGTATGGAAAAACGTACTTCTGGAATTCTGCAAACCTAGAGGCGTTTGCACAATCCAGTATGCCTCAAGAGTACAAATCAGTTGTGTTAGAACAATGGGAATATGCTTTAGAAGCAAGTCGCATTCCTGGCACGTACATGGTTGAACGTGAATTATCCAATGCGTGGACAAACATCGTTTTCCAAGGTATCAATCCGCGTCAAGCGATTGATGAAGCGGTAAGAATTTCAAATCGTGAAATTATTTATAAGATGGCAGAATTTGGTTATACATTCCAAGGTGAAATTTTAAAACCATATCCGGTTCCCACGATTGACAATATTGATTGGTGGTTAACCCAACATGCTTAATCGATTATTGGACAGAATGAATCGTCCGGCATGGTTTGTATTTCCATATTGGTTTTTATTTGCAGTGTTTATCGTTGTCCCAGTGGTCGCTGCCATTGGTTTATCTTTTACGTTCTTTAATTCCATTCAAGCTCCAACCTTCGTTGGCATCAACAACTATATTGAATTGATCACCTTAGATACGGTGTTTATGCGTTATGTATTACCGAATACCTTACGATTTGCCTTTATCGTGGGGCCAGTCGGTTATGCCTTATCATTTATGGTGGCTTGGATGCTTTCACACTTACCTAAAAGACCTCGTACCATCCTTGCAATTATTTTTTATTCACCATCTTTAACGGCAGGTGTCGCCATGGCAGCCATGTGGCGTATTATTTTCTCTGGTGACGCCCAAGGTTATTTAAATGCCATCATGTTAGATTTAGGTTTAATCGTTGAACCTATTCAATTTTTACAAAATCCAGACATGCTGATGACCATTATGATTGTAGTGTCACTTTGGAGTTCGATTGGTGTTGGTTTCTTAGCGATGCTTGCAGGTATTCTGAATGTAGATCGAACCCTGTATGAAGCTGCCTACATCGATGGCATTAAAAATTGGTTTCAAGAAATTATTTATGTCACGATACCTGCGATGAAGCCGCAAATGATTTTTGGTGCGGTTATGGCGGTTGTTGGAACGTTCCAAGCTGGAGCGATTGGTGTGGCATTATCCGGTACCAATCCTACGCCTAATTATGCCGGTCAATTGATTGTGAATCACATTGAAGACTTTGGGTTCATTCGTTACATGATGGGTTATGCGGCAAGTATTTCAGTCATTTTATTATTAATGGTGTATGCCATTTCTAAAGTGACCTGGAAGTTTTTAGGAGAAAAAGACTAATGGCCTCAAAATTTTTAGGAACTCAAATTAACCCAGATCGTTTCCATAAAGGACAACTTCCTTTTTTCATTATTTTAATTTCATTTTCAGTTTTGATGATTTTACCGATCTTATTCATCGTGAATCACGCGTTTAAACCACAGTCTGAGTTATTTGCTTATCCACCTGCGTTCTTTGTTAAAAATCCAACGCTTGATAACTTTGTTGAATTAGCAAGATTAGTTTCCACTTCAGGGGTCCCATTTTCTCGCTATGTTTTAAATAGTGTCTTCATTACCGGTATCGGTGTTGGTTTAGCCATTCTATTTACAGCGTTATCCGCTTATGGCTTAGCGAAGTTACATTTTAGAGGGAAGAAATTGTTATTTGAAATCAACACGATTTCCTTGATGTTTGTGCCGATTGCAGTTCAAATTCCACGTTATATCGTGGTGGCCCAATCCGGGATGATTGATACATACTTTGCTCATATTTTCCCGTTAATTACGATGCCGGTTGCGATGTTTTTAATTAAACAATTTATTGATCAAATCCCGAATGACTTTATTGAAGCTGCACGGATTGATGGCGCGAGTGAAATGCAAATTTTCTTTAAAGTGATTATGCCGATGATTGCCCCAGCGGTTGCCACCGTTGGCATTCTTGCTTTCCAATTAATTTGGAATGATACGTCAACTTCAACCTTATTTATCAATGATGAAAGTTTACGAACGCTGGCCTTCTTTTTACAAACCTTAACATCGGGTGTTGGCAATACCGTTGCCGGTCAAGGGATGGCTGCGGCTGCCTCTTTACTCATGTTTATTCCAAACCTAGTCTTATTCGTAATTTTACAAAGTCAGGTGATGTCGACCATGGCACACTCGGGGTTAAAGTAACATGAAACGTTGGCTTTACCTTTTCATCTTTGCAAACTTAGGGTTAATGATGCCTCAACGAACGGTGTTGCCTACCCTTGCAGATAATGGTTTACCTTATCAGACATACACCTATGCGAGTTCACGACAACAACTGATTCAAACCCAAGACGCTTATTTACCATTATCCTTAACAACCCAACTTGGTGCATTTACCTTATCGTCACCACAAGATGTTTATGTGGATGCACAAGACACCATTTATGTTGCCGATAAAGGACGAAAATCCATCATCAAATATAATTTACAAAATGATGAGGCGATTGAAATTGGATTTGGAATTTTAAATGAGCCTACCGGTGTCCATGTCGATGAATCAGGTTCGATTTATGTTGCGGATTTTGCCAATAAAAAAGCGTATCAATTTGTGAATGATGAAGGCGAATATGTCATTCAAGCTGAATATGAAAAACCACTTAACTCACCATTCTTTGGTGAAGATGATCCCTTTGATCCAACTAAGGTTGTCACCGATCGAGGTGGCAACGTTTATGTGTTATTGGCAGGTAACGTCAATGGTCTAGCTCAATTTAAAAATAATGGTGAATTCTTTGGTTATTTTGGTGGTAATCGCATTCCTGCAACTTTAGAAAATACCGTTCGTTCTTTATTGTTTGATGAAGAAACGCGACGTAATTTTTTCCAAATTATTCCCAAACCAGTCTATAACGTGAGTATTGATCAAAGTGGTTTGATTTTAACATCCACCAAGGATCAAGACGGTTATTTAAAACTCAATATTGCGAACGTGATCTACAACCAATCCGTATGGGGTTTTGATACGGTTGAAGATATTGCAGTCGGTCCATACAACACCATTTATACGTTAACGTCTGAAGGATACATCGTAGAATATGATCCCAATGGTTCGGTTTTATTTTTATTCTCAGGTCCCGATGCAATAGGGCAAAAAGGTTTATTTAAACGCGCAAAAGGGATTGCCATTGATTCTCGAAATAACTTATATGCAGTGGATGAAGCAACCGGTGCACTTCAAATCTTTATTCCTACTGATTTTGCAGACTTAGTCCATGAAGCGATTGATTTATATTTTGATGGAAAATATGCAGAGTCCTTAGTGCCTTGGCAAAATGTTTTAAAAATGAATCGTCTCTTTGATTTGGCTAACCAAGGTCTTGGTGATGCTTATTATGCGCTTCAAGACTATGAATCAGCATTAACTTATTATCGATTAGCGAGAGATACACGTGGTTATTCCAACGCTTACTGGGAAGTTAGAAATCAATTCTTATTGGCAAACGGCAATACATTTGTCATTTTCCTCATCATCGTTGCGGTCTTTTATGCGTTAAGAAAATTTGTTCCTGGTTATGTTTGGTTACAAACCCAAGTGACAAACTTCAAGCAAAAAACAAACCTACCAGCTTGGTTAAAGGAATTACGGTTTCCGCTTCAAGTCTTTGCCAAACCGGTTGATGGGTATGATGATATTAAACGTCACAAAACCTTCTCTAATCGAAGTGCATTCTTATATTTAATTGCTTTCTTTGTCACGTATCTCATTTGGATTTATGAAACGAATTTCTTATTTAATGGTTTGATCTCCTCTGAAATCAACATCATTGAACAAGTCATTGGCGTTTTTGTTCCATTTGGTTTATGGGTCATTAGTAATTACTTGGTCTGTTCTATTCGCGATGGTGATGGCAAATTAAGTGAAGTCTTCCAAGCTTCTGCACTCACGTTGTTGCCAATGATTATCACCTTCCCAATCTTAACGGTGATTTCCCATGCGTTAACCGCGAATGAAAGTTTCATCTATGAACTTATTTATGGGATTGGCGTGACTTTTACCGTCATCTATATGTTTATCATGGTGAAAGAAATTCATTTCTACGATATTAAACCTACCTTCAAAAACATTCTGATCACGATTTTTACGGCAATTATGTTACTTGCCTTAACCTTGATTATTGTCTTCTTACTTGGAGAAGTTTATCAACTGATTGCCGATATCATACAGGAGGTGAATAGCCGTGTTTAAACTATCACGATTCATCATCCCGATGATCTTATTGCCTGTATTGATTGTCACCACACAAGAAGATCCTACTTTGATGGTGGCCCCTCGTGTCGATAATTTTGCCTTTATTGAAAATCAGTTATTGAGTAGTTCAAGATATACGCAAGTCGATGAACAAAATGAATCCGTGTTAAATCGATTTGAAGAAGATTTTAATTTGCAATATACCAACGAAC
This sequence comes from Bacillota bacterium, assembly GCA_039799785.1. GTDB lineage: Bacteria > Bacillota_I > Bacilli_A > RFN20 > CAG-826 > UBA970. Next base: position 52,490 of record JBDLRZ010000045.1, read on the forward strand.
AACTCGACTTACTTGGTTACGAATTGATGCTTGAAAATAATCAATTAAATTTATATTTTGAAAAAGACTCTTTTTCACTCATTCTTGAAGATAAAACAACCGGTTATATGTTGTCGTCACGACCAGAATTCCAAGGTTATTCAGAAACTAGAGAAGATAATACCGCAAACCGAAACCTAATGAATTCAGGCTTATGGATTGAATCGATACGCACCAACAACATTAGTAGCAGCGCGATTAAAGTTGAATCTCTCTATACGATCGCCGATGCCAGTTACCAAACGAATGGTTCTCAAGATTTAGCGAACATTGATTGGACAAAGCCTTATTTGCTAGAAACAAATAGTTATCAAAGAAACCGTGTTCAAGTCACCACTTCCAATGTGAATGCATCGAGTTTTACGACTACCATCAATGTCACCAATTATGGTTTTGAATTTGATATCAATATTATTTTGCAATCGAATGGTTTTTCTGTGCAATTTGACCCAACCACCGTGCAAGAAACGAATGACCAGTACCGATTATTAGGTTTACAATTTTTCCCATACTTTGGCTCTGCTCGTGAAGATGTTTATCCTGGTTATGTGGTCATCCCTGATGGTGTTGGTGCCTTGGTGAGAACTAATCAAAGATTCGATAAAACATATCAATCCGATTATTTCGGTTCCGATTTAGGTTATCTTAGAACCTCGATAGCCGATTTATCCTTACCGATCTATGGCATGATTCATCAAGTCGATCGCATTGGTTTTTACCATGAAATTGTCGAAGGTGCAGAACATGCAACGTTACTCGCCAATTTTTGGGGAAGAAATACACGCTACCACCGTATTACCAATCGTTATAACGTTCGCAGAATTTTTAGAAACATTATTAACCGCGCTGGAGATGGTCAAGATGTTTTACCTGAAGAAATGGTGATGCAACCCTATGAAGGAACGTATCAATTATTAAAGAATGATCAAGCAAGTTATGTTGGTATTGCCCAATCTTATCAAGCAAATTTAGAAGCAAGACAATCTATCCGTTCTCTTGAACCCACACAAACACCGATGCAAGTCGCCATGATTATTCATGAACAAGAACCCACTTTCTTTGGTACTTCAAGATTAACCATGACGTCCATGGATGATGTTCAAACCATTCGCGACCGATTAATGGAAGACGGCATCGAAGAACAAGTCCTTGTCCTTAAGGGTTGGTCTGATGACGGCTTAGCGTATCGACAACCGTATTACTTTAATTTACCTGATCGCCAAGGTTTAATCGATGTCATGGAAGATGTGAATGCTGATGGTCAACATGTATATCTAGAACAAGATTATTTAGTGAGTAGTGAATTATCCTCACGTGTTCAATTTAATCGTGATGTCGCAAGAAACTATTCTAAACTTAAAATGAGTTACCGGCTTAATCGTCTCGATAACCAACCGATTAATGAATATTATTTATATCCTTCGATCGCGGAACAAAAATTAGCGAATGATCTTGATGCAATCCAAGATTTAGGTGCAACTGGTTTTGCCTTCCCATCTTTAGGCAATACGTTATATAGTTATTACGATGATGATCGCTTTAATCGAACGGAAACGCTTAACACCGTGACTTCGATGGCGGCCTCCTTATCTGCGAATGCTATGCAACGACCTTCCGCATATATGTTTCCACATCTCAATCATTATCTCGATATGCCGATCACCAATAGTCAGCTTGATTTATTTACGGATTTAGTCCCACTCGTACCCTATGTTTTAAAAGGATATATTCCGACCTTTACGCCTTATTTAAACTTTAATGCTTTAGGAAAAGAACGATTACTTCAAATGATTGATTTTGCGGTCAATCCAAGTTATTTATTAACCGAAAAACCAAGTAGCGAATTACGTTACACCTATAGTAATAAATATTTCACAACGGCGTATGAAGATTTCCAAGATGACATTCGCGATGTTTATGCTTACATTGCCAGTGCATTAGATCATATTTTAGGTGCGAAGGTTTTGAATCGTTCCATCATCCAAACGGGCGTTAGTCGTGTTGAATACGATAATGGTGTGACTTTATACATCAATTACCGTTCTACACCTGTGACGGTTGATGAAATCACGATAAGTGCCTTGGATTATGAGGTGGTGTTATGAAGAAAAAACTCACATCACTTTTAAAAAATATCTGGCAATCCATTCGCCATTTTTTTACAAGGTTAAATAACGCATATCAACGCCATATCCAACCATTCTTGGATCGCTTCTTTTACCGTTTAAGACACAATGTGATCTATCGAGAAATAGGAAACACGGTAAAGCTTTTTTCTTTCATCACCATACGGATTACCAGAAAACGTCGACATGCTTTTTACGGTTACCTGTTTATCCTTATATGGCTGATTGGCATCTCTATTTTTACATTGTATCCATTAGGTTATTCATTCTATTTAAGTTTCCATGAAGCGTACTATAACCTTCAAGAAGGGGTTGTCACCACGTTTATTGGCTTTACCAATTATTTAAATATTTTCCGTAGTCAGACGCTTGTTCCTGCATATTCCAATTACCTTGGTCGCATGGTTGTAGCTGTGCCCATCATTATTGTTTTCTCCATCATTATTGCAGTCCTCGTGAACATGCCAATCAAAACAAAAAGTTTATGGCGAACCATTTTCTTCCTTCCGGTGATCATTTCTACGGGTCCCGTTATCAATGAACTCAATGCTCAAAGTGCAATTACCCTACCGAATTTACAAGCCAGTGGCATCTATAGTTATATCGTCAATAACTTACCAGGATTTCTTGCCGATCCTTTAACAACGGTCATCAATTCGATGTTGTTGATTCTTTGGTATGCAGGGATTCCGATTTTAATTTATTTAGCCGGATTACAAAAAATCGATCCTAGTTTATATGAGGCTGCCAGCATGGATGGTGCTTCACCTTGGATGCGATTCTGGAAAATTACCTTACCTTCTTTGATGCCGTTTACTGGCATTTCGATTGTGTATGTGGTGGTCTCGATGTCTTTATTTGTTGAACCAGGTGGCATTTTAGATTTAACGAGAACCCATATGTTAGTCGGTGCGCCTGATTCTGCCTTTTGGTTTGGATATGGTTATGCAGCAGCAATGGCATGGGTTTATTTTTTATGCATGGTCATCTTAATTGTGGTTTTCACCAGTATTACTAGAGAAAAGAGAGGAAAACTAAAATGAAAATTTCCTCAATCTTAAGTGTGACCAATCAACAAAAATTAAAAAAAGTTTGGTTCGGTAAAACGTTAACCGATGGACTTTTATATAAATTTGTCATTTATCTTTTGTTAATCAGCTTTAGTTATATCTACTTATATCCTTTGTTGTTTATGTTGATCAATAGTTTGAAATCCGTTGATGATCTCATTAATCCAGGTGTGCAATGGATTCCCACGGTCCTCATGTGGGAAAACTATGAGCGCGCATTCCAAGTGTTGAGTTTGCCCCAATCCTTCATTGATTCCACTGTCTATGTTTTAAAAGTGAGTGTCAGTGCAACCTTATCCAGTGCGTTGATTGGATATGGCTTTGCACGTTTTGATTTCCCATTTAAACGTTTATTCTTTGCGATCATGCTTGCGACCTTTATTCTGCCTCAACAAGTGACGATGGTCGCAAACATGCTGATCTTCAGAGAACTTGAAATCATCTCAACGGAATGGTCGATGCTGTTACCTGCGATGACTGGACAAGGGATTAATGCTGCCATTTATATACTTATTTTTTATACCTTCTACCGAACTATTCCTGGTATCTTAATTGAATCCGCTGAAGTCGATGGCGCAGGTCAATTGAGAATTTTCCGCACGATCATCCTACCGTTAGCGATTCCTTCTTTTGTAATTGTGTTCTTATTTAGTTTTGTTTGGTATTGGAATGAATCATTCATCACTGGTTTATATGTAGGCGATAAGGTGACATTACCTCTATGGTTACAGGCATTCCGTTCTTCCTATGAAACGATTTTCCCACCTGGTACACCTGGTGCAGAATTAAATGAAGCGATCTTATTATCAGGGAATATGCTGACGATATTACCTTTATTGCTTCTCTATTTCTTTGGTCAAAAGTTATTTACCCAAAGTATTGATAAAACAGGGATTACGGGAGAATAATGATGAAAAAAATTTGGCCAATCACGTTCTTAGCCTTTATCGTCACATCTTGCGTGAATCCAAGCGTGAGTTCATCTTCCTCAGGTGTTCCGAATGGTTTATTGCCCTTAACGCCAGTAGAAGGATGTGGCGTTCAAACAATTGATAATCAATGGGTTTGTACTTGGACGGATGAATTTAACGGAAACACACTCAATAGCGAACACTGGAATGTCGAAGTCAACGGCGATGGCGGTGGCAACCAAGAAGCCCAATATTATCGGAATGAAAACATTTCGGTGAGTGATTGAACGTTAAAAATTACTGGTAAAAAAGAAAATTACTTAGGCAAACAATATACCAGTGGTCGAATCAATTCTCGTTATAAAGTGAACCCTCAATTTGGTCGTGTGACCTTTAGGGCTAAAATGCCAGCGGGAAGAGGAACATGGGCTGCGGTGTGGATGCTACCGTTATTTAATCGCTTTGGTCAATGGCCTAATAGCGGTGAAATTGATATTTTAGAATATGTTGGTTATGATCCTGGTACTGTATTTTCTGCGACGCATACGACTAAATTTAACCACAACAATAACAATAACCCCAGTGCATCAAGAGTATTAGTAGACCCAGAAAATCAATTCTATGAATATGAAATGATTTGGTTACCTGGAGAAATTCGAATGTTCGTAGAAGGTAATCCTTATGGAACGTATCGATATGTCCCGCAATTTAATCAAGATGTGACGTTTGATGATGTCTTTCCATTTCAAGAAGAATTTTATTTCATTATCAATTTAGCCATTGGTGGAAGTTGGGGTGGTGTGCAAGGGATTGATCCACTTGCCTTTCCGACAGTCTTAGAAATAGACTATCTTCGTTTATATCAATGGGATTATGCACTTCATGATCTTACATCTCCTGAAAAACCTGCAGCTCTCGCAACTTCACAATTGGATAACACCATTCATTGGAATCGTCCAACGGATGATACATGGGTAAGTCACTACGCAATTTATTTAGATGGTGTTAAATACCGCGAAGCAAAAATCAATCAATATACCTTTGTAGGCTTAGAACAACGCGATTATCAAGTGCAAGTGGAAGCGATTGATTTTGTCGGTCGAACCTCTCCTTTATCGGATGCCATTACCTTTACCTTTGGAGGTTAAATGTATGTTAAAACCACACCGCAAGCTTGTGTTCAAAGAAACTTTTGGGACATTGAATCGTGAGGTTTGGAATTTAGAAGTTGGTGAAAAGTGGTTTAATGATGAACGACAATGTTATGTTGATTCACCTAAGAATTTACAACTGACCAAACAAGGCTTGCGCATCATCGCTGATGTTTCACCTGCCTTAAGTAAATGCCGTTATCAATCGATACGGATGAATACAAAAGATAAAAAAGAATGGCAATATGGAACTTTTATTGCGCGAGCAAAACTTCCACATGGCAAGGGTTCTTGGCCTGCTATCTGGTTTTTAGGTCATGATATTGGAGACGTCAAATGGCCTTTATGTGGCGAAATTGATTTATTGGAAATGGTGGGACATGATCCTGAAGTGATGCATTTTAGTTTGCATTC
>JBDLRZ010000046.1:0-3802 GCA_039799785.1 Bacillota bacterium
CTCATGACCTTAATGGTCCACCATCAAGGGAAGGTGCCTGTTCAAACGTACATGCAAGCGTATGTGTCAGTACTGAGAAGTTTTATCTTCCAAGAAAAAGATGATGCCTTATATCGATTAGCACTCGGTAAAAAACCACTGACAGAATTTGCGCTTTTTAATCTATTAGAAAAATTCCAGAAGCTTGGAAAGCAACAAGTCTTATCGATATGGATGAAAGATTTAATTCAGGAGCTCAACCTTGAAAGTAAATTATTAACATTATCAGACCTTCCTGCGAACCTAGCACGACTTGAAGGTTGGATGAAAACGGTCAATCAATTGTCATCCTTAGGTTATTCACTTGAAGCATTTGAAACGTTTTTAAAACAAACCGATAATATCGATGTCGATTTAACGATTACCGCGAATATTGAAACCGATAATGCGGTGAAGCTGATGACCATTCATAAATCCAAAGGTTTAGAATTTGCGTATGTTTACTATCCTGGTCTCACCAAAGGTTTCAACATGGTGGAAACCAAAGGGATGTATCAATACTCCAAAACCTATGGGATTCAATTACCTTATCCAGAAGCGACGTATGCTCGCCCTATCTTTGCAGATTTAATTTTGAATGAAGAAAAAGAAGCGATTCTTTCTGAACAAATGCGCTTATGGTATGTTGCGTTAACCCGGGCGAAAGAAAAAATTACCTTGGTGATCGAATCAAGTCAACCCAAGACCATCGTCGATATTGAGAAGGCAAGAAGTTTTGCCGACTTCATGCAAGTCTATGGTCAGATAACGTCTAGGGATAACGGCCGCGACCCTTGGATTGAGTTTCCGATTGAATTTGCTTCCACCTCAGACCAAGGCCAAAAGTCAATCGTTCATCCGATTGTGTTCAAACAACAACCCCACTCATTTGAAACCATCACGCCGAAACGGGCGAGCAAAGCCCTCGAAGAAGAAGTAGATGCAAAAGTCCTCTTATATGGGACCTATTTACATGAATGTTTATTCTTATTGGATTTTGCAACCCTTGATACCAGTTTTATTCTTGATCCAAAAGATCGGGCGATCATAGATAAACTCTTAACCCATCCGATCATCCAAAACCTTTCCAAACAGGTGAAGCAAGGGACTGCAAAGGTTCTCAAAGAATATGCTTATTTAGATGAGAAAACAGGCTTAACCTCCATTATTGACTTACTGATCATTGAAGGTAATCAGGCCACCATTATTGACTATAAAACCAATCAAATTGAAGATGAAGCATACACCAAACAACTCCAGGCCTATGGTCGATATCTCAGCACCCAAGCATTAACCATAAAAGCATTGATACTTCTCTCCATTCAACAAGGAAAATTTAAGTTAGTTGCTTTTGAAAATAAATAATCTAACTAATTTATAAAGTAAATACTTTTAACGTTTGTATTTATCAATTAACTTAAAATTAAGATATTTTCAATCAAAATATGAGTTGTGAAAAATTCTACATTTGCGGTCGGGATTCTTCTTTTACTTGGAGCGATCACCACCCCTTATTTCTTACCTGTTCAGGCTTCAACCATTGGTTCATCCATTGATCCGAATTCAAGTGTGCCTGTTTCTTCAGAAATCCCACCTTCCAGTGAAGATAATACAATTGTATTGGCAGTTAACGAACCGGTCGGATTCCAATCCTCGACGAACTATTCCACGAATTATCGCGCGGTCGGTAGCACCTCCTTTAATAACACGAATAAATATGTTTATTTATCGAATGGTCCTATTTATTCTGCAGGATCATTTTTTACCAAAAACAAAGTTTTTTTGACGAATTCAGTGAGTGCGGGATTCTCAACTTTTTTTGAAATGAGTGTCTTTGGTTCTAGCGGTTATGCAGATGGATTTACGTTTATTGTATCGCGAGATATTAACGTTTTAGGACAAGCGGGTGGTGCGATTGGCTATGGCGGTATTAATAATTCCATCGCCGTGTTATTTGATAATTATGACAACGGTGGTCAACCTCCACTTTGTTTATCTTTGGGTGTGAATGGTGGTCAAGGTAACTGCCAATACTCCGGTTATTATTCAGGAAATTTTAAAATTTGGATTGATTATGCTCGTAACACCAACGGTGGTCGCTTAGAAGTGAGAATGCATAACGCTAATAACTTTACTCGCCCTGTGAATCCTTCACGTGCATGGGATAACATCACCTTTGATCAAATTGGTAATGAATTTTATACAGGATTTACGGCTTCTACCGGGGGCTTTTCTCAAGTCGCATATTTAAAATCTTGGTATTTCTCTGCTAGTTATTCGCCAAACGGTATTGATCCTACAGATGCGGCTAATTTTGTCACCGACAATGTTCCGCCATCCAATCCAAGAATTGAACCATTCAAAATTGGTAATGAATGGTTTTTTAAACCTGATCCAAACTTTGATTCCGAAACCAATTTGAGTTATCTTTATACCTTTGGAAATAATCAACAATATGCTTTTTTTAATCCGTTCACTGCAAGAGCATCCTTTAATTCAACTGATCAAACCCTATATCTATATGCCTTGGATTTAGCGGGGAATCGATCACCGGGCGCTGGAACCTACCCTTATTTTAGGGCTAATTATGTTTTAAATTATCCAGGCGCACAAAACGTTACGAGTTTTTATCCTGGTTTTAATGCGACATACCCAGTTACCCAGAATGTTGATTTACTTTTACCCGTTAGACCGGGTTATCGTTTTGAAGGGTGGGCTTTAAGTCCGGTTCAATCAACGAACCTAATTAATCAATATACCTTTAATGGAAACGCAAATTTCTTTGCTCGTTGGGCTTTTTTACCTTACACCGTGGTGTTTGATACCAATGGCGGAACCACGATTGATGACGTTAATACGAATATTAATTTAGGGTTCTCACTACCAAGCGATCCAACCAAACCCAATCACCAATTTGATGGTTGGTATCTTGATGAAGCATTCACGCAACCATTAGATTTGAACGAATTTCCACATACGAATTTAACACTGTATGCAAAGTGGATCGTTAATACGCACACCCTAACCATTGAACATGAAGCAGATGAAACAACGGAAGTGTCAACATTTGATTATGGAACAACGTTGAGTCTAAGTTCTCTTGCACCAACCCCAAGAGAAGGTTTTGTCTTTGCTGGTTACTATCAAGATGAAGCATTTGAACAATTAGTCACGGGTTCCATTCAAATTACAGGTGATCAAACCATTTATGCAAAGTGGATTGATTTAAGACCTGTTATCCAATTTGAAAACGATGTCCAATCCATAACTGAACCTTTAACCACATCCTTAGCAAATCAAGATGCGTTACAAAACGCTCGAAATGCGTATAACCAATTATCTGAAGATCAAAAATCCTATGTTAGTGAAGAAGCATTAGCCGAATTGACCGCCCTTGAAGCGCAAATGGCAGACTTGCTTGCAGTTGAAGCTGTTGTCACCATGATTGATGACCTACCGAGAATCATTCAACTGGAAGACCAAGCATTGTTAGCTGCCGCGATTCAAGCGTATGCAAATTTAACCCCAGCACAAGTTGCATTATTTCCAACGGATCGCTTACATCACCTCAACGATTTAAGTCAGCAATATTCTGATTTATCAGAAGCCAATCATGTCGAAACCATGGTCTGGGAAATCCCCACTAATTTTTCTGTTGATAATATTGAAGAAATTCAAGCTGCTGTGCTTGCCTATGATGCTTTACTTCCTGAAGAAATTGCAATGATGGATCCAGTTGCCGTTGCCAAATTAAACACTGCAAAAGGTCAATTAAATTTATTAA
>JBDLRZ010000047.1:0-8435 GCA_039799785.1 Bacillota bacterium
TGAAAAATATCATAAAATAGACATAATGAGAAATCTAAAAATTGCTTTAGGTCAAATGCGGGTGGTTCCAGGTCAACCCTCTGTAAATTTTGCAACCTTATCTGAGATGGTGAAACAAGCCAAATCACAAAAAGTAGATCTGGTGGTTTTTCCAGAACTTTGTATCACTGGCTATTTAATCGGTGATCAGTTTTTAGATAATGAATGGGTTGATTTTGCGGTTTCATTTAATGAAAAAATTAAAGCGCTCTCTCAAGGCATCATCATTGTGTGGGGAAACGTTTGGACGTTGGGTGCCAATCCAAGTATTTCTAATAACGATTCACGTTTAGCAAAATTAAACGCTGCCTTGGTCGCGTATAACGGTGAGTATTTAAAACGAAACAATGGTGTATTCCCAGGCGTCTATCCTAAACGATTATTCCCAAACTATCGGATGTTTGATGATCAACGTTACTTCTTGCCAGGTCGTGAATTTGAAGAAAAATTAAATCTAAAAGTTAAATCTTTTTTAGATCCACTTGTGGTCCAATATCAAGGTGAAACCATTCGTTTTGGATTAGAAGTTTGCGAAGATATGTGGGATGCAGCCTATGGCTTTTCTCCATCCTCAGAATATCTAAAGCAAGGTGTGGATTTACTCATCAACATTTCTTCTTCTCCTTGGACGTTAGACAAAGAAAAATCTAGACAACAACAAATTAAGAAACACGCCAAGGTTCCTTTTATCTTTGTCAATAAAGTTGGCGCAGATAATAACGGTAAGAACGTTGTGTTGTTTGAAGGTGGATCGATGGTCTACAACGAACAAGGTGAACTGACATTACTTGCAAATGATGCTGCAGAGTCTGAATTATTGATTGCCAATCTAAAAGATAAACAAGTGATCCATGACAACCCTAAAAAACTGTATACGATGATAAAAAAAGGCATTGAATATTTTGATGAACAACTCTTTCAAAAGAAAGCACCTTGGATTGTAGGTTTATCCGGAGGTATCGATAGTGCGGTCTCAACAACCTTACTGACAGAAGTGATTGGTAAAGATCGTGTCTATGCTTATTCATTACCAACACCTTATAACTCAGAACAATCGAAACAAAATGCTCGAGATGTCGCTAAAAATTTAGGTATCCATTTTGAAGAAATCCCAATTCAAAAAGTCGTCGATGCATTCAGTCAACTCCAACCCAATGCCGATTTACTGACAAAAGAAAATATTCAAGCGAGGGTAAGAGGTAGTATCTTAATGAATCTTGCCGCTGAAAAAAGAGGTGTTGTTTTAAACAACGGTAATAAGATTGAAGTTGCGTTAGGTTATACCACGCTTTATGGTGATACGATTGGTGCACTTGCACCCTTAGGTGATTTAACCAAGATGCAAATTAACACCTTAGCCTTATGGATCAACGAACAACACAAACGTCCTATCATTCCTTTAGATTTAATTGCGACGATGGTTCAAGGTGTACCTCAATATCAATTCAAACCAACCGCAGAACTCAAAACCAATCAAGTGGATCCGATGAAATGGGGTTACCACGATTGGTTGATTCATGAATTATTGAGCTTCCCTTCCTTAGCGCCTGAACGTATTTTAAAGATGTATCAAACCCAATCATTTCCGGTTGAAATCAAAAACATGCTTTCCCATTATGGCTTGAACAAACCTCAAACATTTATAGAAGACTTAGAATGGGTGTTAAATCTCTGGAATCGCGCCTACTTTAAACGTGTACAAATGCCACCGAATATCATTGTTTCCAAGGGTGCTTTTGGATATGACTACCGAGAAGCACAAATGTCTTATGAAAAAACCTCTCTATATCTAAAACTCAAAGCAGAGATCTTAAGTGAATAAATACCATCAAGCACCTTTAGCTTATATATCCACCATCACACTCAATGTTCACGATCCAAAACGGATGGTGGATTTTTATACTCAGTTAGGTATGCGTATCTTATCTCAAACCAAGAACGAAACCAAGCTTGGAACTTCATCTCCATTACTCATCCTTAATCACGATCAAGATTACGCTTTGGAAAACAAAGCAACTCAGGGTTTATACCACGTTGCATATTTAGTGCCAACCAGAGCTGAGCTCGGCAGTGTATTAAAACATTTAATTGATCAAAAAATACCACTTCAAGGTTTGTCTGATCATGGCGTTTCTGAAGCCATCTATTTAGCAGATCCAGAAGGCAATGGGATTGAAATTTATGCCGATCGTCCTTCAATACTATGGCCATATGAAAACAAAAAACTTTCCATGATGACAGAAATGATGAAATACAAAGAGGTCTTATCTCTTGCAACACCTTTTAAAGGTTTTTCAAAAGAAACGATTCTAGGTCACCTTCATCTTCATGTTGGTGATTTAAAATCTGCAGTGAAGTTTTATCAGGAAAAATTAGGTTATGACTTGATGCAATTTTATGGCGATAGTGCTGCCTTTTTGTCTGCAGGTGGTTATCACCATCATTTGGGATTGAATACTTGGCGAGGGATGAATATTGCAAAGAAAGATTCAAGAACGACAGGTATTGTTCATTTCACTTTGCAGGGCGAAGGATTATACAATTATCAAACAGAATCCGGTATTAGTTATTCTTTTACTAAATTAAAAGAATAAAATTAGAAACTTTATTAAGTTTGCACTGATTTTCAATTATTTCTTGCTTCAAATATTGTTTTGCCTTATTGTGCCTTTATGAAACAAAAACAAAAAACATTCGTTTTATCTTTGATTTATATATTCTTATTTGGCTCTGCTTCAATTAACACTACTACTTCTATTTTAAACCTAGATGCGACTGGTCGTTTTGATTCAGAAAATAGCCAAGAACCAATAGGCATAAGTTTGGTAAGTGGGACAACAAGTTATAACGATAATGACCCTTTTGATCTTTATTCATGGTCGGTTACTATCGTTACAACTAACGGAAACGACGTTTTTTTTAATGGATTTGACGTTGATTTCACTGAATATTTTACAATTGAAGTTTTTAGAAATGGATTTTATCAATCCATTTCAAATGGTGATCCAGTTTATGTTGTTGACACTGATATTAAAATCTCTTTTTATGATTTTGTAACTGGAGTTAGTGATGAAAGAATAGAACCTATTACAGTGACTTCATTAGATCCATTATTTTCCTATTACGATCTACCCAATCTATTATCTGTCGATACCTATGGTTTTGACACTTTTAATGAGGGAGATACTATTGATTACACTAACTGGAGATTTTATGTAACCTTATTTAATAGTGGTACACAAGTTGATATTCTTCCGGTTGATTTTAATACCTATCTAACCATCTACGATACTAGCCCTTTATCGGATACAACTTTTGATATTTGGGTTGACTTTAATGTTTTCGACATTCTATTGACGACTAGCGTGCCTATCAATGTTTCACCCTATGTACCTTCTTATAGTATTAGCGTTGGCACTTTACCAAATAAAACGGTTTTTGTTGTTGGTGATGTCGTCGATTTTACCGGATTGATGGTCGATGTTTATGATTACGGAACGCCTTATGCTTCTATAAGTCACAATGATATTAGCTTGTCTTATTATCAAGACTTTGGTGGTAGCCCCGATTACGGAAACCCCATTGTTGAAGGAACTTTATTTACCTCTTCTTATTCAACCATTGATAATTCAACCATTTGGATTGAATATTTTGGTGATGATTTTTCGACATCATCAACTTCTTTTACTTTGAATTTATATCCTCAAAATTACGCTGTTGATTTCACTTCTAACGGAGCCTGGCATGGTGAAATCAGTTCAGCACAAATTGAAGAAGTCGACTTTGGTGGTGTGAATGATACTTGGATTTTTACTGGAGAATCTAACGATGCTAGTCTTTTGGAATTAAACACTAACAGTGTTCCAGAAGGTTTAATGCTTGGTGATTCAACGATTGCTAACTATCCAACAGAAGTTTCAATGATGTCTAAATACTTGTGGGGTTCCATCGGTACTAGTAATGGTGCTCCAATCATTCGACATCTTTATGTGCGTGCTTATAGTGGCATTGGAAATAATGCGAGCTTATCTGTAAAAGTGAATAATCAAGTGATTGGAACTGAAATCATACCCACGAGTGCCTCCTCAGATTGGATGGTTTTTAGTGCTTCAACAACACCCATTCAAGTCGGACATATTGAGCTTTATTTTGAAGCAGATGGCATATCACAAATCAACGTACAAGACTTGAGGATTTATAGCATAGATGACACTGTCTCATATGCAATGGTGCCACAACTTATGGGAATCTTGGGTGGTTTTGAAACTCTAAACTCTTGTGTAAATAATGAAGAATACTTAGAAACCAACTATCCTACTTACCTAGATCAAATCACATTCAATGGTTATGAATCTATTTTCAATAATATTCTCTTGCTTGATCAATCAATACCAGGTGGTTTGAAAAATCAATTAATTGTGACGGCCGAAAATAAAATATCGATGTTGTTAAGTTTTTATGAAGATACTAATTTAACAAATGGATTGTTTGCTAGAGGAAATGATTTTAATCAAACAACCAACGTTAACATGTCGTTATTCTTGTTGTTGATTGGGCTTCAAGGATATTGGTTTTTTAAGAGGGTTTATTTTAGAAAAATAGCGAAATAAGCGTTAGGATTAAAACAAGTAAAGGTGTAGGAATCTTTTTCCATAATAATAAAGCAAAGGTTAGACCTATCCATATAAGCTGAATGGGATTAACTACCAATTCGAAAATTTGATTAAATGCAGTTAAAGAAAGTAAACTTGCTGCCGCAATGGTAATACCACTTAGAAAAACCTTCATCCAAGGGATATCTCTAAAACTTTTCCAGATTGGCACAACAAAATAAACCAAAATAATACCAGGAACAAAAATACTAAGACCACTGATCAAACCAACTAACCATGATAAGGAAGTTCCGGACAACGATTGCGTAGCGACAAAGGCAGCAAAACTAAATAAAGGACCAGGAATCGCTTGATCAATCGCGTAACCTGATAAAAAAGTTTCTAGGCTGATGAGGGATTGTTGCGTTACTAAATCTTGAATCATCAATGGTATTACAATCTGTCCGCCCCCTATGACAGAGTATCCATATCGATAAAATGAGTTCAATAAATTTAACCAGGGTAGATTTAAGGACCAAGAAAATAGTTCCAATAATAATGCAATCAAAATTAGTATAATCATGAGCATCCAATTTGGCTTTGCATTTATTTTTTGCTTTAAGAATATTGGTTTTTCATAGAGAACTAGTACTAATCCGGAAAAAATTAAGATAAAAGGAACTGCGAAAATTGAAAGTGGTAGAATCAATAATCCTATCAAAAATACACCAACAAATAAGAATAAATGGTGTTTGTTTAAAACGGATTTTCTACTTAGTGACCAGGCTGCATAAACAATAAAGCCAACCGCTATTGCAGGAAGAACTTCAATTAACTTTTCTAAAATGGTTAGTTCGCCAATCTGTGAGAAAAACAACCCTATTAGAGTCATCATTAAGATTGCTGGAAAAGCCCAGATTAAAAAGGTTAAAAACGCAATAAACGGTCCACCAACCAAATATCCGATCGCTGTAATTGTCTGTGTGCTACTGGGTCCAGGAACGAGCGAGAAAACACCGATAAGTTCGGATAGTGTTTTTTCATCAATGTACTTTTTCTTATGAACAAGGATTTGAGAAAAGACACCATAATGCGCTTCTGGACCTCCGAAGCTACTTAACGAACATAAAAAAACATCCAGTAAAAAACCAATGGATTGATTTATGATTGTGATTGAATCCACTGACATAGTTTGATAAGTTCTTTTTCGGGAATTGGAGTTGTGTGAGGAATTTGCCAAGTTCCTTTCGTTGTCAAAGCATGTGGCATGATTGAAAGCAGAAATGTTATCCCTTTAGGACCAGGATAAATGCCAATGTGATTGGCATAACCTGCAAAATGAATAAGATTCTTTTTTCCTTTTAGGGTTGGCATTTGATATGCAAAGGTTTCAGAGGCATCTGGAAAATGAGACCTGATAATCTTGTAGATGCTATTTAATCGAGTTTTAATCTCGGGTTTAAATTCATCGATGTAAGTTTTGATGGGACTCAGTGATTTCATTTTAGATTACAAAAATCATTATAAAGGTTTAAAATAAATCTCAACAAGGAAAACAAATATGGCAATAACAACTGAATCAGCTTTGACTCCATTATTAGCGAAATTCGAAAAGCATCATGAAAAAACAAAAGCTTTAAGCTATGTGATGAATGTAGCAAGTTTTGACGCCCAAACGATTGCACCTAAAAATGATGGGGCAGTTAACGAACGATCTGAAGCAATGGGCTTCTGGGCTTTAGAAAGTTTCAAACACCAAAATGACCCAGCCTATGATCAATTAATCAGTGACTTACAAAAGCAAAATGAACTGCTTTCACCCGAAATGAAACGAATGGTGTATCTAGAAAGAAAAGCTATCGACCAATTAAAGAAAATTGACCCAAAAGATTATCAGGATTATGCTGTACTACTTTCACAAGCACAAGTTGCCTGGGAAAAAGCTAAAGCAAATGATGATTTTAATGCCTATGCTCCTTATTTAGAGAAGATTTTATTTTACGTTAGAAAATTTACAACTTTAACTAAAACCGTTTCGGGCCCACTATATAACCAATTATTAGATGACTATGAAGAAGGTAATACGATTGAAAAACTGGATGCCTTCTTTGCAACCTTAAAAGCTAGAATTGTTCCACTATTAAAGAAAATCCAACAATCGAAAGTTAAAATTCGTACAGATTTTATGTCGAGAAAATTCCCCAAGCATGAACAACTTGAATATGCAAAGTCATTACTTGGTTTCATTGGATATGATTTAAATGCTGGTGTTATTGCTGAATCGGTTCATCCATTTAGTAGTGAAATCACACCAAGTGATGTCCGTGTCACAACCCATATTTATGAAGACAATTTTATTTCCAACATTTATTCCACTGCCCACGAAGGCGGTCATGGTATTTATGAACAAAATATTGGTCCAAAGGTAAGAGGAACACTGCTTGGTCATGGTGCAGCGATGTCCATTCATGAATCCCAATCTCGTTTTTATGAAAACGTACTAGGACGTTCTTATGCATTTACAAACATGGTATTTCCAGATCTAAAGAAACAATTTAAAGAACAATTTAAGGATGTTAGTATTGAAGAATATTACCAAGCCATCAATGAAGCAAAAGCATCTTTAATTCGCACTGAATCAGATGAATTAACATATAGTCTTCACATTATGGTTCGCTATGAATTGGAAAAAAGACTCATTGAAGGATCGTTAAAAGTAAAAGATTTACCAACGGCTTGGAATGAACTTTATCAAAGTTACCTTGGTGTCAAACCAAAGAACAATCGAACTGGATGCTTACAAGATGTTCACTGGTCTGGTGGAGCATTTGGATATTTCCCTTCTTACGCACTCGGTAATGCAATCTCCATCCAATTATTGAAGACGATGGAAAAAACCTTATCGTTAGATAAAACCATTAAGAGTAAAAATCTTATCCCTATTCGTGATTGGTTTTCGAAACATGTCTATGTCCACGGCAAACTCTATCCACCATTTGTCTTACTCAAAAAGGTAACTGGCGAAGATTTAAATCCAACGTACTATTGTGATTATTTAGAAGAAAAATTCAGCAAAATCTATAAGATTTAATGGTTTATAGGAATTAACTTATAAATAAATTGACATCTTTTTTGGTATCGATACAATAGTCGTTATATGAAATTTTCTCGATTCTACTTCGTAATTCAATCCATTCTATTAATGCTTCTACTCGGTAGCGTTTATGCTTGGGGTGTTTTCCGTGTTGAAGCTGAAACCACTTATCAGATCAACGCTAGTTTGAGTGGCTTACCATATATGGTGTCTTTGGTGAGTTATGCGGGTGCCATGTTAATAGCCGGCCAATGGATGAACAAATATCGAAAGCAAATTATCATTGTCGGTGTAGTTTTATTTGTTGGAGGTTTTTGGCTATCCGGTCTTGTTGATAACTTTTATGTCCTCATCTTTACATATGGCGTCTTACTTGGAAGTGGTGTTGGCTTACTATATGGCGTTCCGATGTATCTTGTCCAACGAATTTTTGATAAACGTATTGGTCTATATTCAGGTTTAATTTTGATGGGTTTTGGTTTGTCTAATACGATGATGACACCAATCATTGCAACATTACTCGGCACACAAACAATCCAATATACCATGATGATGATGGGTTGGATTTCATTGGGTGTCTTATTGATTTGCATTTGGCCTTTATTCCAATCCATTCCTGTTGAAATAAAACAAGATCATCAAGTTGAAAAAACGATTACAACCTATGATCACCCCTCCTTTCGTTCGTTGTATGTCGTTTACGTATTATC
>JBDLRZ010000048.1:0-2575 GCA_039799785.1 Bacillota bacterium
ACATCAAATCTAAAATTTTCATTGGTTGAATTTGAAGAAACCAATGCTTTGATCATCGATTCAAAAAAGTTAGCGTTTAATGCATAACCTAAATCCAAAGCACCGACTGTCGTCATCGGAATAATAAAATCATTGTTAGCATCTTTTAAAGAATTGGTAATCGTCGCATACTTATCAAATCCAAGTGCAAGCATCACCATACCTGGAACGGCATGGAGTAATTGTACTTTTTTTTGTTTAAGTGCAGCTTCTGCTAATTGAGCATAATGGGCGGGAGAATCTAATTTTTCATCATCGACAAGTAAAATTTTTTCACCGGACTTCAAGCGTTGAACCGCTTCGATAACGGACAAAAATTTAAGCATGGATTTAAAATTACCTAACGCCCTTTCTTTGCTACTACGATTATATCGCTGCCTAAATTGAAATGGTTGCGAAACGCAACATGACTTGATTCCTTTAAGGTTGCAAATCCCAAACCTTCTACTGGTGTTTTAGCATCTTTTCCTCCAATTAGAAGCGGAGAAATCTGAGCATAAATACAATCAAAAAAATCCAATTTAATAAAACTTTCATGAATCGTACCGCCACCTTCGACAAGTAAGGAATTGATTTGGTGACTTTTTAATGCAGCCATTAACCAAGTCAAATCAATATTTTCAGAAGTAGTTGGATCAAGAAGAATGGTCACGCCTAATTTTTTTAATGCCTCTATTTTTCTAGAACCGTGATTAGCTTTGGTTGCAATAAACGTTTTTGATTTGGGTTTAGGTTGGAGAACAGGTTCATCCAATTCAATGCGTAAATGAGAATCCAAGATAATACGATTGGCGTCTTTACCATCACCCTCATCTAACCGTGTTGTTAACAAGGGGTGGTCAACTTCAACGGTACGAATGCCGACGAGTATACCATCATGACGATGGCGAAGTTGATGAACGAATGATCGTGTTAAAGGTCCGGAAATATACTTTGAATCTCCAGTGTAAGTGGCAATTTTACCATCCAATGACATACCAAAACTTAGGGTAATCCAAGGGCGATTTATTTTCGAGGATTGAAAAAAAACATCCATTTCTTTTCGGAGTTGTTCTAATTCAGAAAGTACGATAGCATCCATATACTTTCATCATACTACTTGTGCTACATTGATAGAGATGAAACGCTCACTTGTTTTATTTTCTCACCAACTTCATCCACTCTATATTGAACGTGCAGGCGTTGATAAAAAAACGGATGACATTATTTTTATTGATTCAAAAGATCAGTGGACACGTTATCAATTTCACCAACAAAGATTAGTTCTTCATTTTGCTGCGGTAGCCCATCGTATTGAAGAATTGACTAAAGATGGTTGGAATGTCCGTTTAATTGAAGCACGAACCTTTGAAGAAGCGCTTTCCACATTAAAATCGATTCTTTGTTTTACACCCACTAATTTTTATGAACAAGCATGGATTAAAAAACACCCTCAAATTCAAGAACTATCTGACCCCATATTTTTAATCACACCTTTAGAATGGAATCAATTATTACCTGTTCAGAAAACTTGGAAATTAGACCCAATTTACCAACAATTTAGAAAACGTTTTTCAGTACTGATGAACGGTGATAAACCGATTGGAGATCGCTATTCATACGATTCAGAAAATCGCCAAGGTCCTTCAGAAGATTTAACCTTTCACCCACCCATTTGGTTTAAGCCTGATACCATCACCAAGTCCGTGATGCAAACCATCTCGACGCGTTTTTCTAATCATCCTGGGAAACTTGATTCCTTTGCGTACCCTGTAACACGTAAGCAAGCCTTAGAAGCCTTTCAACATTTTCTAAAAACGAGATTGGCAACCTTTGGAACGCATCAAGATGCCATGATCAATGATGATCCCTGGATGTCTCATTCATTAATTTCAAGTTCATTAAATATCGGATTATTAAGTCCGATGGAAGTGATCGATGGAGCGGAGCAAACCTATCAAAAGGGTCAAGCTTCCCTTTCTGCCACCGAAGGATTTATTCGTCAGATTTTAGGTTGGCGGGAATATATTCGAGGTGTCTACCTTGTGTTAGGGCCTGATTATCTCAAGGTCAATCACTTTCAACATCAATTGCCCTTACCGAATTTTTATTATGATGCAAAAACGGATATGCATTGTTTAAAGACGACCATTCAAGAAACCATCGATCACGGTTACAATCATCATATTCAACGATTAATGGTGTTGAGTAATTATGCCAACCTCGCTGAAGTCTCTCCTCAAGAAGTTAATCGGTGGTTTAACGAAATGTATATTGATTCATCGGAATGGGTTGTGGCTGCCAATGTGTTGGGGATGGGGTTACATGCGGATGGTGGGAAAATGGCAACCAAACCTTATATCTCTAGTGGCGCTTATCTTCACAAGATGTCAAATTATTGTGAATCTTGTCCGTACCAAGTTAAACTTAAAACCGGAGAAAAAGCTTGTCCTTTCAATAGTCTTTATTGGCATTATATCGATCAAAAATCTCCCAAACTTCGTCGTAATCCTCGCATGAGTATGATGGTGAAAGTATTAGAAAAAATGCCAAAAGC
>JBDLRZ010000049.1:0-3015 GCA_039799785.1 Bacillota bacterium
TTGCTTTTTTGTTGACGGTCAAGAAAAATTCAAATGTAAAAACACAAAAGAAATATCTCAATGCATTCACCATTCTTTTTTTAGTGGTTGAATTGATTAGATTGATTCTACTCATCAACCGAGATGGTACACTTGCCATCTATCAATTGCCTCTCAATCTTTGTTCCGTTCCTTTATACCTTTACCCGGCGTTATCACTGGATCAAAAAGACGGCTTATTAAAAAAATGGCTAATGCCAGCTGCTTTCTCTACTGTTATGCTTGCTGGTTTGATTGCATTAATAATTCCAAGCAATATACTTGGCACAGAGTTATTTTGGTTTCCGATTGAAAACAATGTCGTTGAAATTACAAGTTTTATATTCCACGCTCTCATGATTGCTGCACCACTAGCCTTAATTAAATTAGGATATTACAAACCAAGCATTCAGGATATTCCAAAAGCATTTTTAGTTACCGGAAGCTTTACTGCATTTGCAATGGTTGTGAATGCAATCACCAATCAGGATTTTCTTTTATTAAATTATGGAACGGGTAGTCCATTTCAATTTCTTATCAGTACCTCTAAATTACTCTACCAATTTACGATGATTGGCTTAGGATCTTTGTTGATTAGTTTATTCTTTATTGTCGGACAACTGCTTCAAAAAAAGTCGATTTAATCGCTATTTTGTTTTTTAGATGTTTTCACAAATGGCAAATCGAAACAAAATTCAAAGTTGAGCGTATAAAGGAAGTTAATAGGAGGAAAATAACATGGCCACTCCAACAAAACCAGCGGCAAAACCAGCACCAGCTAAAGCTCCTGCTGCTCCCGCAAAACCAGGTAAGAAGTAAATTCTTAAAAGTCACACTGAAATACAGTGTGATTTTTTTTATGAATGGAAAAACTTGTACAATATGGATATGAAATTTAATTTACAATCCATCATTAAACATCCTGGATTTATTCTGACAACATGGTTTGTTTTTGTATTCTTTATGGTGGTTATTCTTCCTGCCGTTTCGATGGCAACAGTAGAACAAGGCCTAACTGAATCCATTGATACAAACTTTTCTTTTGATCCTTCTGCCATCTATCGAATTGTCGATGCTTATGGACCATCGGGTCGCGCTTACTATATTTGGCAACGATGGACTTTTGATTTAATCTGGCCACTTGTGTATGGACTACCGTTATTTTCAACATTGAATCGTTTTATTCCCAATCTATTTAGATTTAGAAATGTGGTTGTCTCTCTTCCCTTAATTGCAACGCTTCTGGATTACGTAGAGAATGTGACATTTACAGTGCTGGTTAGTCTATTTCCCACAGAAATCCCTCTATTAGCAGTTTTTGGTGTTACCATCAGTGCTCTGAAGTGGATTGCTTTAGGTACATCCATGATGATTGTATCGATCCTACCCTTCATTGGACTCGTTTCATTCATAAAGAAATTTCTGAAAAAAAGTTCTTCATAAACTTTGACCCAAACCCTATACATTCCAATTAGAGTGGTTATAATTTAATTAGAGGATGGGAATTTCTAAAGACCATCGTTCTAAAATAGCAAGGTTCGATTCGTTAGCTTAGGTAGATGGTTGAGATTCCGTAAGAGATGCCTCTGACAAGGTCCTCTAAAGCCGGGTTCCCATCCTCCGCGGCCTAGATATCAAGAAAAGAAAAAGTGGTCATTAGACCACTTTTTTACTTAAGTTAATTTTGTAACCAATGCCCCACTTCGTTTCAATGATTTTAGGGTCATCAGGATTATGTTCAATTTTCTTTCTTAATCGACGAATATGTACATTCAACACATTCCCGTTATCGTAATATTGATCTTGCCAAATCATTTCATAAAGTTCTTTTTTCATGAATACTTTATCTGGATAAGTTGCTAGCGTTAACAAAATATTAAATTCTAATTTGGTTACAGGAAGAATTTCAGTGCCTCTTTTGATTTGATATTGATCTGTATCGAGAATCAAATCTTGAATCATGATTTGTTTTGAAGTTTTTTGCATTTTTTGAAAACGCCTTTTTAACAACGCTTGGGTACGAATGATGAATTCTTGTTGTGAGAAAGGAGCATAAAGAACCTCATCAGATCCGTGGTGGAAGGCTGTTTCTAACAAATTTTCATTCTTAGGAATAATGGTTAGAACTGGAATATCTTTGATGGCTTTGACCTTCTTAATTAATTCCAATTTTAAATTTTCCAACACATTTGCGGAATGGAAAAAGATTAAAAAATCCATTTTTATTGAATGCAATTGTGTTTCGATTTGATGAATCGGAAGATGGTGATACGTCCCAGCTATTTTACTTTTAAGAAAATCTAAGCTCGTTTTTAAATTAGACTCTGTATGTAGTACAACAATTTCCATCCAAGTTTCCCCCATTGGATTAAGTTTGACTGATACTATTTTATGACTTTTATCTTACTTCAATTATGAACTATTTATTAACTTTTTGCAAAAAACAATTCAATATCGCTAGAATCATTAAAATAAATTGGGGGATAATGGATGTTCTTCCTTGATCATTGGATTTAATTTGGTTAACGTACAAACTTAATCACTTTTTTCGACCATGATAAAACTTCTTTACTAAGGGAGTTAGCTAATGCGTGTTTTGCTGGCATGGTTGGATGAGTTAAATAAAAATATTGACCATACGTTTCCTTAACTGAAGGATCGGCGGCTAAATAATACAAAGCCTCTGCAGAATTACTTACGCTTTTTAACATCCGATTAATAATCAATTTTTTAAACATCCGATAGAGCCAACCATTGTTTAGACCAATTTCAGATTGAACTGCGCCAGGATGCATGGCATTGATGGTAATACCTTTGCGGAATAAATTAGGCGCTAATGCCCATACCGTATGCAATTGGGCTGACTTAGAGGCACCATAACTTCGTAATCCGGTATACCATCGCTTTTTAAAATGAGGATCGTCTAATGAGAATCGACTAAAACGATGGCCTTCAGAATTGACTTGAATAATTCGTCATTTGGATTGACTGAGTAAA
>JBDLRZ010000050.1:0-5300 GCA_039799785.1 Bacillota bacterium
TTATTATTGATCAACCTTTAAAGGCCGTAACCTTAGCCATTCATCCACTTTGGGTCTATACCCAACGCTGGTTTAAAAAACAATGGCAAACTTTAATCTTTAAAGTAACGGCTCAAGTCAAAAAGAAACCAGTTGTAAAAGTTGAAAAGAAAGTTGTGGTTGTTGCCGCTCCTAAGAAATTAGCTGCAGAAGATAAGATTGTCATTAAGTCACTTGCCGATGTTAATCAAGAACAAGTTAGCAAATTAAAAGCAGTCGTTGCAAAAGAAGAAGCGATGGATGATGTTTCTGCTTCGAAAGAAGCAAAAGCTTTTGAAACGCGAAGAATTTTCTTTAAGCCATTCAAAGCAAGAGCAGATTTCTTTACCCGCTTAAGCGGTACTTTACAAGCAGAGTTCACGAAGTTGTTCATGGGTGAAGCGAATAGTCGCTTAATTCCTGAAATTCAATTTGTCTCTGGTCAAGAAAACCAAGCTTTCTTTGATAAAGTATTTAACTTTATTTATCGCTTAAGAAAAACCATTTCAGTTGGTTTGTTGACTGCCATGGTTGAAGAAGGTATTCGTTTAGCCGATCAAGATGCGGAAGCTAAAACGAATATTCTTGAAGCTGGAATTCGTGTTGCCTATGCTCGTCGTAGCAACCCTAACTTCTTAAAGTTAGCTGAATCCTTAGCGAAACAAGATGTAGCCTTACATATGAACGTTTTAAAGACCAAGAATCAATTTGTCTATAGTGTGAAGCGTTTAGCGATCATTTTAGAAAAACGTGAAGCATATGATGAAGCGATTACTTTAGTCAATCAAGCCCTTTCCGTCGGTTTACTCGATCAAACTGTGGGTGAATATCCAGAACGTTTGGTTCGCTTACAAGCTCAAAAACTTGTTTTAGAAGCAAAGAAAACCGGAAAATTTGTTGAAAAAGTTGAAACACCCGTTGCCACCAGTTCAGACGCAGGTGGTGATGAAGAAGATGAAACCAAGAGTATCGATTTATCGAAGATGGCGATGAAGAAAACCTCCTTCTATGAATCCTTAACGCCAACACTCAAAGCAGAATTTGATCGTTTCTTCGTCTTAGAAGGAACCGATCATCTTGTGAAGAGTCTCACTTTTGTCCCAGGTAAAGATAATGGTACGTTCTTCCAAAACGTCTTTAATCAACTCTATGCCTACCGTAAACTCATTTCCTTTAATTTATTAACCGCATTATATGAAGAATTATTAAGTCAATTAGAAGGCCAACCAGCGTTGATCACAGCGATCAATGAAGCAACGATTCGCATTATGTTCTACCGTCGTAAGGAAGCCATCTTCTTAGACCAATGTGAAACCTTATGCCAAGAAGATATCGCCTTACATCTCGATGTGCTCAGAACCAGAAGTGGATTCGTCTACTCCTTCAAACGTTTAGCCATCCTCTTAGAAAAACAAGGTTTGTATGAAGATGCGATTGCCATGTGTGATCGGGCGATTAACCTTAACTTAGATGATAAGACACAAGGTGGTTATCGCGGTCGTAAAGAACGCATTACCAAACGTCAATTACAACAAGCAAAGGTAGGCGAATAGTTTATGTTAAGAAACGCATTAAGAGTCGCTTGGGTTATTTTGCTCGCAGTGATTATTTACGTCACCTTTATTATTTTATAAATTGACTCAAACCCATAAGGGGGGTGTTTTATGAACAACCAATTGCTCATTTTTCTCTTCATCATCGGAATTGCCTTTATTGTTTTCGGTGTTTTAATCTTATTCTTACCCGAAGTCATTGAAGGAAAAGAAGCTTGGAAAAAAGAACAACCTTCTAAAGAAAAAAAGAAATTTGTTGGACTATGGTGGCAACATCCTCGTAATGTAGCCTTAGGTATTACCTTGGGTTTAATCACGATTTTATCACTCACCTTTTTAACAGGTTTAGGCAACAACACTTCTTCAAACAGCACCTCATCAGATAGCACTTCAAGTGGTTCTCTTTCGAGTACCATAGCCAGTAATCCAGCCAGTTCGAGTGAAGCAACCACATCGAATGAACCATCAAGTTCACTTCAACCTTCATCACAAACCATCCAATTTACCATAACATTTAACGCGATGGATGGAACTTTAGTGGATTCTCAAATCGTTGATGAAAATGGATTGGTGAATGCCGTCACGTCAGAAAAAACAGGCTATACATTAGAAGGTTGGTTCCTTTCTGAAGATAATGGTGTTTCATTTGGTAATGCATGGGATTTTCTTACCACAACCGTGACCAGTGATGTCACACTTTATGCTAAATGGGTTCTCAATAATTACACGATTACCTTTATCAATTATGTTGGCGGTCCCGGTATTGTTCCTCGTACCGTTCCATATTTAACAATTCCCACTGCACCCGTTCAACCCACTCGTTTCGGTTATACATTTGGTGGTTGGTATCAAGAACCTGAATTCACCAATGTATATACTTTTACAGATCCAATGCCAGCGAACAACTTTACCTTGTATGCAAAATGGACACCTAACTCCTATACGATGACATTTTATCCAAATGGTGCTGCGGCCATTGATCCGATTACCGCAGATTTTGGTGCATCGATTACATGGCCTGGAACGATCACCAAAGATGATAGTCGATTTGGTGGATGGTATGGAAATTCACAATATCTTGGCGCTGTGATTGCACCACAAACAACCATGCCTGGCTATAACTTAAATGCTTATGCGAAATGGTTCCGATTATTTACAGACATCCAAGTTGGTTTTAACTTTTCTTTGGGA
Organism: Bacillota bacterium; assembly: GCA_039799785.1. Lineage (GTDB taxonomy): Bacteria > Bacillota_I > Bacilli_A > RFN20 > CAG-826 > UBA970. Next base: position 2,763 of record JBDLRZ010000050.1, read on the forward strand.
ACCGCACCTAGTGGTCGTATCTATGCTTGGGGTGCGAATAATATGGGTCAACTTGGTAATGGCACCACAGCCATTCGCCAAAATACACCAAGCTTATTTACAATCTCGACTTTGAACGAAGGAGAAACCATTACCAAAATTCAACTCGCAAATACTTATGGTTTTGTCACGACCTCGGAAGGAAGAATTTTTACCTGGGGTGAAACACCGAATGGTCGTTTGCTTACGCCGACCTTATTTACACTATCAGGATTAAATGTCAATGAAACAATTACCACGATTTATACCAATGCAGTCGCTAATCAAGCATTTTTCTTAACCTCAGAAAATCGAATTTTTGTTCAAGGGGGAAATCTCTACGGACAATTAGGTAGAGGGAATAGTGGTCCTTCTGCAAGTGCAAGCACGCCAATCCTTATTACGATTGCAGGTCTAAATGGAGGGGAATTTGTAAACCGCTTTAGCATTGGTTCGTCATTCTCATTGGCAATTACAAACCAAAATCGTATCTTTTCAACCGGTGAAAATCGTGGTGGTCAATTAGGTGATGGAACTACATCTGGTAAAAATTCCTTTAGTCCTATTAGTATTGAGTTTTTAAATGGTGCTTCCATTGAATTCATTAAGTCGGGAAATGATCATACCTTCCTCATCGCTAGCGACGGCAAAATCTATGCATGGGGTGTGAATGCAATTGGTCTAGGGGCAACATATGGTGATGGTTCAACCACAAACGCTTTAGAGCCAACAGAAATGGTATACACTTTTTTAAATGCGGGTGAAACGATTGTTGAATTAGAAGTAGGCAGTATTCATAACTATGCAAGAACGTCAGCAGGTCGCTTTTTCTCTTGGGGATTTGGTGGTGAAAGTCGTTTAGCGAATGGGACCAATAATGCAAGTATTACCCCTATTGCTTTTACCACACCAACGTTAGAAGTGGGTGAAACGATTGTGAACATTATTAGTTCCCCAGGTCCTGTTTCCTATATGCTCACATCCACCGATCGTACATTGGCATGGGGTCGTGGTATGGATGGCCAGATTGGCGATGCAGATCCGAATATCGGTTCTGCTACAAGTGTTAAAGGCAGTCCAATTTTCATTTAGTTCCTGATAACCAATTCAACCTTTAAACCATTCGGCCTCCGAATGGTTTTTTTAAAAAGTTAAACTGATTCACTGATTTGAATGACTAAACGCAATTGAAAAAAGTGGTTATCCACTATTTTTAATTCAAAATGAAATTGTTAAGACGGGGTTAATTGACTTGAATTACTATAATTATTTAATAAAATTGAATTAATTTATCATCGTATAATCGACTGAATATGGCAGTCAAGTTTCTACCGTTTCACCTTAACGGAAACCTTGTTTAAAAATTCAAATCAAAATTAAGTCGTTAACAATTTCTTTTCTTCTTCGTTTTCAGTTGAATTATAATAGAGGACATGAATACATTAGCGATCGTAGGTCTTCAATTTGGCGATGAAGGCAAAGGTAAAATCACCGATAGTCTTTCTCATCAATTTGAATACGTCGTGCGTTATCAAGGTGGTCATAATGCCGGACATACCGTCTATGCGAATGGTAAGAAATATGTGCTTCACGTTTTACCAACCGGTATCGTTCATCCCCACACCATTAACATTCTTGGAACTGGCATGGTGATTAGTCTAGATGCCTTACAAAAAGAACTACAAGGATTTAATCCTTCCCAAATTCGCATATCGGATCGCGCCCATTTATTATTTCCTTTTCATCAACAACTCGACATCCAAAGTGAACAAAGTACCACGCAAAAGATTGGCACCACTCAAAAAGGGATTGGTCCAGCGTATCAAACCAAGACCTCACGGATTGGTATTCGTGCTGGTTCTTTAAAAGATCTAGGACGTCTCAAACTCGAATTACTGCAACTAACCAAAACCTTAGGGGTCACATTTGATGTCGATGCTTACCTGCATACGATGAAAGACTTTATTACATCCATCGTTCCATTTATCATCGATACCTCATACGAAGTGTTTCAAGCATACCAACAAAAGAAACGAATTCTATTTGAAGGTGCGCAAGGGGTGATGTTGGATTTAGACCATGGCACCTATCCTTATGTCACCAGTAGTCATCCCACACCAAGTAGTATTCCGGTTGATATTGGATTACCACCTTCCTTTATTCAAGATGCTTTAGGGATTGTCAAAGCCTATACCACCCGTGTTGGTGAAGGTCCTTTCCCAACCGAAATTTTTGGCGACGCTGCTGAAATCATACGGAAGACGGGAAACGAATATGGTTCTACCACGGGTAGGCCTAGACGCATTGGTCACTTAGATGTGGTGATGTTAAAGCATGCACTTCGTATCACAGGTGTCAATCAACTTGCGATTACCTTACTCGATGTCTTGAGTGTGGTTGATACAATCAAGATTTGTGTAGCCTACGAACTCAACGGACAACGCACCACCTTGGTGCCTTCACACACCCAAGATTTAGCAAACGTGAAACCGATTTATGAAACATTGCCTGGTTGGAAAG
>JBDLRZ010000051.1:0-6192 GCA_039799785.1 Bacillota bacterium
AAGACTTGAAAGAAAAAATCCATAGGTTTACCTCTATGGATTTATTATATAAGGTTTAATTAACGAGAGGCTTTTAAAGCACGGACAATTCTTAAAATTCGAGCAAGGGTGATGAGGGCTAGAGCAAAAAACAAACTACTCGCAGCGATAACTGCGGCAAGCTCTAAGGCTAAAGGACCAGCATTGTTATACACGAGGTAAGCAGCATATCCGCCACCGCCAAGGCCACCAAGTCCAAGCAATACCAGTAACATTCCCAACAAACTGATGGGTAAACCAGGTGTTTTACCTAATGGCTTTTCGATAGACTTAGGATCTAATTTTGTTGTGGTGTCTTGATTTGTTTTTGGTGTCATCGACATTAACGTTTGAATTAAGGTAAAAATTTGATCAACTTCTCCGTCGGTCATTGGGGCAGGCGTATATCGATAACGCTTGCCTAAAAATTTCTTTAATTTAAAATCTTTTTTCTGATGGCCTAATTTACGATCAAAATATTCTTTTCGTACTAATCCAAATTCAAATAACTTTTTAACAACAAACTCACGTTTCTTTTCGGTTAGAAAAGAACCTAAAACCACAAGAGGTGGTAAGTTTGCATTTGGATTTTTGACAGGTTGTTTAGCCATGGGTTTATTTTATCAAGATTTCTTGATAAGTTTGTATATTTGTTTTCTTAACGTCCAAACGATGGCTAAAATTGCAAGAATAACACCGATTAAAGCGGTATTTGCAATGCCGTTAATGCCAAAGGATGGTAAGTTAACTGTATGTCTTAAATAAATCCCAAACAGTGCCCACACAATAACTGCTCCATAATAAGCATCCTTTTGTCTGATCGTGGTGAGAACCCCAATCAAAATGGTGATGACCAAAATGATGGTGCTCATGATTTGTTGACTAACTTCTCCACCATTCCAAATCCAACGATATTGATTGGCATCAGCGACAATCATGGTTGTGACATTGGCGACTGTCGCAACCGTAATCCAGCCAAAGTAAATTCTAAAGGGGATGGTCGTAAGACCAAAATCGCCACGGAACGTTAAATTGATATAGACGAGCGAGGCAAATAAAATTAGCATAAGGACTAAGGATAAGGGGAATTGTAAATAATGCCAAGCAAGAATCCAACCAGCGTTGGCCAAACTGGATATGGTAAAAGCTATATCAATTTTAAATAAATGACGATTCATGGGCGTTTCAGCATTATCTTGAATGTGCTTTAAACGCCATCCAACATAGATTGCTAACACCGTATAAATCACCGCCCAAATTGAAAATGTTAATCCAATCGGTGCGAAATAGTTTGCATACGTATCGGAAATCACGCCCGTTTCAAGACCATTAATTGGTAAAATATTGGCTAATCCATTGAGAATTAAGGCAATCAAGAAACTTACGGCAGAGACGATATTCATGATTTTGGCATTACGTTTTGTATATTTCATTTTGATTGACTCCTTTGCGATAACCAAGTTTTCACTTGGGTTACTTCGTGTGGAAATCCTAATCCCTCAAATTTGAGTATCAGTGGTATTCCATACCTTAATTGTATTTTATCACCTGCAGCACCAAACGTTTTACCCCATGAGCGATTTCCGCTTACGGCAACACCAATGACAGATTTAGAAAATTGATGAAGAAAATTTGAGGTTGGGTCTGTAATCTCACCGAAATTTACAGATCGGGTGATTAAGAAAATGTCGTGTGTTGAATCGGGTTGATAGCTTTGAATATCAAAAACAGGATAACCTAATTTATCCGCGAACTTTTTTCCTAAGCCTGTCATCGAATCGACGACGATGACAATCATGGACTACTTCTTTCCAAAGTGTTTAACTAAAAAATTAACAATCGGTTGTGGCTCAAATCCACGAATAACGTCTTGTTGATAAATCATGGCAGGCGTACTCATGATGTTATGTTGCTTTGTTAATTGGGCAAATTCTTCTGCGTGCTGGGTTTGATGGACTTCTCTTAAATTATCTTTGTATTGATCACGCATCGCCATTTTAAGAAACATCTTTAAATTTTGACAATTTGGACAGTTGTCCTTGGTGAGAATAATAGCCTTATCCATGGTTGATTACCTATTTGTTGATTTTGTTTTTATTGAAGCTGAAATCATCATCGTCAAGGGCGACGGATTTCATTTTTTGATAGCCGTTACCTTTCATCGAGAAATAATCCATCGTTTTGGTTTCAGTATTGAGACCATTTAAGACGACAGGGTTGACTTCTTCGTGTTCAAATTGAGGTTCAAATCCTAAATTCATTAACGCTTTGTTGCAGTTATAACGAACAAAAACTTTAACGTCATGGGTAAGATCAACTGGATCATAAACACTTTCAGAAAGTTCTTCTTGTTCTTTATATAGTTTTTGTAATAATTCTTGCATCCAAATCGTTAATTCATCTTGTTTAGATTTTGAAAGTTTAGCAAAAATTTCTTGAGAAATTTTTCCAATATAAAGTCCATGAATGGCTTCATCACGAAGAATAAGGTTAATAATTTCTCCAGCTTGCATCAACTTACCTTGTCCATAAAAATAAAGTGGGTAATAGAACCCGGAATAAAATAACCAAGTTTCTAAGAAAACGGAGGCGACCATGGCTTTCCATTGTGCAATAAAAAATTCTTCTTCACTGAAATTTACTTTTTCAGGAGAATACTTCTTTAAATAATTCATTTGATCGAGGGTTTCATATTGACCGACGATTAAATTCATAATCGCTTGGAGGTTTTTGTTTTTCTTACCCCATTCAAATAATTCATCAATTTCGTGGGTTGATAAGAATGTCATGAAGATATTGGAATAAGACTTAGCATGGACAGCATTTTCCATGGCTGCCATCCAGTTAATAACAGCTTTACGTTGGTGGAGAGCGTCTGGCATCGAACGTGAGACAACTGGCATGCCAATGTCACCTTGGTAAGTGTCTAAAAAGGTGAGAATGAGCAAGTTTAAAGAATATGCTTTTTTAACTTGGTCATTCAAAATTTTCCAGGTTAGTAAGTCTGATTGTAATGATACGTCTTCAGGACGCCAGAATTGGGAAAGGTTTTGTTCATAGAACTGTTGGGTAAACGTATCTTCAGTTCCATTCCAATTCGCCCCAGAGAATTCTTCTTTGGGTTTAAAAATGAGGGGTTTAAAAGTATCGCCAGGTTGTTTGCTCATCGTCTTTCTCCTTATATGTTAATTTATACGACGCAGGATTCGCATTCTTCAATTTTTAATTTTTGCGTCCGCGTATAGTAGAGAGTTTTGACACCTTGATAATGTGCATAGAGATAATACCTTACAAGTTCCTTGGTTGTCACGTTTGAGGTAATGCCTAATTCAAATGAGATACCTTGATCCACATGCTTTTGTGCAGTGGCAATGACATCAATAACCTTGAAATTATCAATGCGATAAGCACTTTCATACATAAAGGCGGCGGTATCCAAGGAAGGCATTGGGAAGTAAGTCTTTGAATTGCCATAGGTACGTTCTTCAATGAGCTGTTTGATGGGGGTTAAGGAAGGAGTAGCAGACATGACGTAGGCAATCGAACCATTAGGCGCAACTGCTAAGCGGTGAGAATTATATAAGCCATATGTCATGACATCTTTTTTTAATTGTTTCCAATCTGCATCGGTTGGGATATAGATGTCTTTGAAAATTTCCTTAACTTTATCGGATTTCGGTAAGACGGTGCCGCGACCTTCAAAATAAGATCCATCGGCATACTTACTGGTTTCAAATTGATAAAACTTTTGCTTGGTTTCTTTTGCTTTTTGCATCGAGTGGACTAATGAATAATAATTGACTTGGGCAAAGAATACGTCAATTAAATCGATGTCTTCTTCAGAGCCGAATAAAATATAGTTTTCTGCAATATAACCATGGTGACCCATGATGCCAAAACCGACAGAACGGTTGAGACGATTGGCTTTCGCAACGGCTGGGACATAAGAAATGTTCGTGCGTGTTGAAACTGAGTTCATCACATCCATCGCTGCATAAACTGTTTCTTTGATGGTGTTGTGTTTAATCATATTACCCATGTGACCACTTGCGAGATTGCATGAGATATCCATTCCAATTTCATCTTGTTCTTTTTTATCATAATCCGCATAGTGGGATGTGATCGTGGGTTGAAGAATTTCAGTGCAAAGATTCGAGAATTTAACCGGTAACTTTAATGGGTTAACTTTGTTAACGTTATCCACAAACATAATATATGGATATCCAGATTCACCTTGTAAGGAGGCAATCATGTCTAATAATTTTCTTGGACTTACTTTACGTTTTCTTACATCAGGATTTTCAACTAGCTTGTCATACCAGTAATCCATATTCGTTGAAACATCAGCAAAATCAATACCATACGCTTTATATACAGTATGCGGATAGAAAACATACATATCTTTATTTTCTTTTGCGAGTTCAATCATCTTGTTTGGAATCACAACACCCATGGACAAAGTTTTGACCCGGACATCATCATCAGCGTTTAATTTCTTGGTATTCAGGAAGTCTTCAATATCCGCGTGGAATACATTTAAGTAGACTGCACCTGCGCCTGCACGTTGACCCATTTGATCAGCGTATCGGAAATTGTTATCTAATAATTTAGCGACACCGACAACACCTTTCGAAACATTCGGTACATCTTTAATGGCTTCACCCTTAGCACGCAAGTTGGTGAGGTTGATGGAAACACCACCACCGATTTTTGAAAGTTGCATCGAGAATTCAGAAATGCGAGCGATGTCATTTAAGGAATCGCCAGCTTCAAGTAAGAAGCAAGAAACGAATTCACCACGTTTTTTCTTACCGGTGTTTAGAAGTGTTGGAGTCGCTGGAACAAAGTCTTGAGCAATTAAACGCTTAATAATGTTCTTCGCGAGTTCAAAATCCCCGTCCCCATGATATAGCGCATTAATAGAAAGCCGATCTTCATAACGTTCAAGGAAGACTTTTTTATCAAGACTCTTCAAAGCATAATCGTTGTAAAACTTAAAGGCGCCCATATACGTTGGAAAACGAAACTTCGCATTGTAGGCGATGTTAAAAATTTCTGTGACTTGTTCGTGGGTATATTTCTTTAAAAACTCATCTTCGTAATAGTCGTTTTCGACTAAATAATCTAATTTTTCCTTTAAAGAGTGAAAAAATTGAGTTTTTTTGTTAATTTCGTTTAAAAAGTAAGAGCGTACCGCTTCTTTGTCTTTTTGTAAGTCTTTTAATTGGCCTTTTTCATCAATCACTTGATTGTTGAGCAAGACCCATTCAGGAATATAATTCTTTTCCATTCAAATGGCCTCCGAACTAAACCTAATGATGCGGTTGAAAGATGTTTCACACTTTCATACCTTAATCGCCTTAGGTGAAAATCATTTTTGTCCAAAGGTGGTGCAATAGTCAATCAAAATTTAAGTGTGGAATTACTAATTCTTTACTATTACATAGTAAACATCGTTTAAAATAGCCTAAATTTATATTGTAAATTTTTTACGTTTTTGGGGTGGAATTTCGTTTTCAATTTGATGCATCTCTAGTAAAATATGAATAGGAGAAAAACAAAGATGAAATTTACTTTAGCACCACTACCTTATGCCTATGATGTTTTGGAACCGATCATTGATGCAAAAACAATGGAAATTCACTATAGCAAACACCACCAAGCTTACGTAAATAACTTGAATGCTGCTTTAGAAAAATATCCAGCCTTACCAGAACAATCCATTGAACAACTTTTAATCAATTTGGAAAAACTTCCAACCGATATTCAAACTGCTGTTCGTAATAATGGTGGTGGTCATTTTAATCACACGATGTTTTGGTCTTTATTAATCTCAGAAAAAAATTATGTGACACCAAGTGCAAGTTTATTAGCGCGCATTCAAAAAGATTTTGGATCATTCGATGCCATGAAAGAACAATTTAGTAATGCTGCCAAGACACGATTTGGTTCGGGTTGGGCTTGGTTAATTGTGGATTCAAAGGGAATATTAAAAATTACATCAACACCAAATCAAGACGTTCCATTCAAAGAAGGTAAACCTGTTCTTGGTCTAGATGTTTGGGAACATGCGTATTATTTAAATTATCAAAATCGTCGACCCGATTACGTCACCAATTTTTTTAAAATCATTAATTGGAAAAAAGTTGAAGAAAATCTTCGTTAATTTTTTTC
>JBDLRZ010000052.1:0-3493 GCA_039799785.1 Bacillota bacterium
CGCGTAGCCTTACTCAAATTCTTAAATTTAGATTATAGTCTTGTGCAAGCAAAGGCAATCAAGGCAAAAACGATTGCGATTGAGCAATTCGGTTTAGTGTCAACCGGTCAACGTTTATTTGATTGGATTAATTCGTTAAAGTGATCGATAAGCGTTTCACAAGCTTTATCGACTGAGAAGTTTTGCGCATAATATGCTTGATGTTGTAGGCTAATGGATGCTTTCTTTTCCTCATTTAATAATTTTATTTTTTTAATCATGCTAGTTAAGTTTGTAAATTTTGATTGAAGGATAAAATGAGGTTTCAATTCTTTGAGTATAGATAAACCATCTCCTTGAATAAAGCCGATAATGGGATGACCAAATGGCAGATATTGAATTAATTTGTGTGGAATCGTTTTACCAACCACACCCGGTGTTTGTAAACCAACATAAAAGGCATCGGCATCAATTAAAAACTTTCCAAGATTTTCAGGCGTTTGATGCGCATAAAAATGAACCCGATGTTGTAATTGAAGTGATTTAACTAAGTTTTTTAATACAGGGCGTTGACGACCTTCACCGATGATATGTAAATGATCTAGTTGTCCAGTTCGTTTCCAAGCTTGAACCAAAGGCGTTAATTGTTGAATGGTGCCTACATTTCCAGCATAGATGAGATGAAATCCTTCTCCATAATCTATTTTTTCTTTTCCAAGGTTTTCAATCAACGCAGGTTGAATCAATGCTTTTGCAGCAACGTTTTGTTTGCCTACCATCGAAATAAAATGCTTTAGATAACTCGGTGATCCGACAACGATTCGCTGGACTTGTTGATAAAGAGCAAGACTCCATCGCTTCAAAATGCCATAAAGGATTCCCTTTGGATTTAAAATGGAAGTCACTAATAAGGATTCTGGCCATACATCGACAGCGTAAAGTAAATGAGGAATGTGATGCTTCCTTGCATAACGAATCGCTGGCGCAATCGACATGAGGGGTGATAATGATACAGACATCACCACATCATAACGACCCGGTAAACCATCCATATCTTGCATTGCCGCTTGATAAAATGTTGCATAATTTCTTAAAATACTTAATTTGGTTCGTTTTCTTGCAAAGGTCTTCACCCGATGGATATTTACACCACTGACAATCTCATCGGTAATTTTTTGATAATCCTTTGGCACTTCACCAAACCCATATTGAGGTTTGCTCGTTAAAACCTGAACATGATGCCCTAATTTGACTAAACCTTCACAAATATTGGTGATAGCAAAGCTTTCTGGGTAATAATATTGCGTGACCACTAAAATTCTCATCTTAACGCCATTATAAACGATTCGGTATAATAGAGATAATGACGACAAAACGTTCTCTACCTAAAACCTTACGGTTATTCTTTACACCCCTTCGTTGGGTGATGATTCGTTTTTTCCCAATTCCGTATTTAAAATTGCAATATCGTTACATTACCGGTAGACCTCTCAACCTTCAATCACCGAAAACTTACACTGAGAAATTACAAGTTTTACGTCATTTTGTCTTTCCAAGAGATCCATTGGTGATACGTGGTAGTGATCGGGTTGCAGTCAGGGAGATGTTAAAAGAAAAGGGACTCAAGACTTATTTAATTCCATCCTATGGTGTTTATGATCGCTTTGAAGATATTCCTTGGAAACGATTACCCAAACAGTTCGTTATCAAATGTAGTCATGCCTCTGGTTTTAATCGAATCATCCTTGATAAAAAGAATGCGAATTATCAACAACTCAAACGTCAGTTCCAACGATGGCTCAAAACGGATTATGGATTAAAGACCTTAGAAAGACATTATTCACCGATTCCGCGCAAGATCATTATTGAAAAATATTTAGGAGTTGAAACAAGTCTTCCGATTGAATACAAAATCCATGTCTTTCATGGACAAGCAAAATACCTTTATGTGGTCACGGGACGGGGTGCCGATATTCGCTACACCCACTTACTCTCGAATTGGACCCCATTTCCAGGTGCTCAATTCAATGGATGGCGAAGCGCAGAATATCCTATCGTTGAACCTCCTCAATTTCAAGCGATGCTTCAACTTGCAGAGAAACTCGCTGCACCTTACCCGTTTGTTCGGGTCGACCTTTATAATATTGAAGGAAAAATTTATTTTTCTGAATTGACCTTTACACCTGCAAAAGGTACATTGAAATTAGCAGATGATACGATTGACACCTTAATGGGAGGATGGTTAACACTTGATGAAGAACTCATTCCATAAAACATTTTCAATCATAGCCTCAAGTATTCTTTTAACGGCGTGCGGGGCCGATGTCGCTGCAGTGTATGATCGTTCGCTTTACCACACCAATGTTTTTGAAAATAATTATTATGTTGATGAAGTGTTACTTAACACTTTTGCTTATGAAAATATTGAATCAGTTGAGGCAACGTATGCTTTTAATGCTGCACAAGTCAGTCAAACTATTCCAACCACGAATGATGACCCCAACGGTGATCAATTTGCCCTCAATCAAAAATTAAGTCTAGCGTTACCAGCCGTTGATTACGGTATTGAATCAAAGTTATTTGATGGTATCCTTTATTGCACAGACGCACAACGCTTATCCAAATCGCGACTTCAACTTCGCCCATCCGGTATGGGTTATGTTTTTCCTTCACCTTTACAAAGTTCCGATGATCAAACCATTGGTTTATTTATGAAAGCTGGTGCCGACACAGATGCAGGTGCAGAGCACATTCGTGATTTAAATGTTCAATTTACGTTATTTAAAAATGGAAGTAATGGTGTGATTGCAATTGAATTGGATATACAAATTACCGAATTAGTGACGTCGTTTTATCCAGGATATTACCAAATTACTTTACCTGCCAATACCTTAGAAGGTACGATTGGTTTTGGTTTTTCTTATTCGATCGTTAGTCCAATACCTTCCAATGATCTTCAAACATTGACCGGGATTTTCCTTTACGAAGTGCTGTTCCCTTCTTCAACGTTTTAATAGTTTGTTTTGCGGCAGGTTTGATGGTTGCCGATATTGCAACATTTGGTTTTTTTTCGATCTTTAAGAAACCAACGAATGGGTCAATCATTATGGTTCCCATTAAGAAAAACATCACCAACCAAAGTGGTTCGTCAAACATTAATCTTGGGGTTGTTCGTTCAAGTTCTCTAACAAAAGGATTCAACTGGGTTGCAAAGGTTTGATAAAGCATAAATGCCACAATAAAGAGAATGAAACTCACTTTTAAAGATGAATCAATTTGCTTATTTTTACCGAATTCAATCAATTGATTGATAAAAAAAGTACCGATTAATAACAATCCAACCAAGGCAAAGATACCACCTTGATGTAATGTATCAAAGATCATGGAATATGTACTGGTTTGATATTGTCCATTAATAATAATCGGTGCAAAGCCACCAAAGGGATTTTCAAACATACTTCTTAATACAATTTGATAACCTTCAATGAGTGGAAAATCCAAAATGCGTTCAAGG
>JBDLRZ010000053.1:0-4079 GCA_039799785.1 Bacillota bacterium
AAATACTTCCAAAAACGTGATGAGGTTACAAAGAAATAAAGGTAACTATAAATCATGACAAGTAAAAGTGGTCCTAATCCGATAAACGCAAAAGATTCAAAGAAGAATAATGAAAGTAATGTGATGAAAAATAAACCAATAAAGATGATTAACTCGTTTTTTAAAAAGGAAGTTGCATTTGACCAAGTTAATTGAAATCGTTCTAGAAGCGGCAACATAAAAAACATGCTAATCAAGATTTGAAGTAAAGCAATGGTGTAAAGCAAAATTGGATCTAAAAGGGTAATGTTGGAATCATGTTCTAAATTTAAAAGCGAATAAATCACATCAAGCATATCCAGTTGATAAAGTTCAAATGTAATGGCTTGAATAAAGTATAAAATGCCAAATTGAATCATTGATAATAACATCAGTAAAGATAGAAAATTTGTTAGTTTTTTAATTGCCAGTCCATATCCAATTCCCAAAAAGAAAGAGGGTAATACATAAAATAATGTTGTTTCAATAAAAGGTTGAATCAAGATCAAGACCAATAAAATGGAAGTTAATGAATAGATGAAAAATCCTTTCCAATGGGTCGTCACAAACACGATTAACACTAGAAAGGGCAGGATATATGTAAACCAATAACCAATGACAGGAAGGGCTACATTAAACCACAAGATAATGACTTGCAGACCGCACATCAAGGCGATCCAAGGAATCACTTGGTTTGTTTTGATTAAATTGAATCTATTCATAATTATTCATGATAAAGAAAATTTGGGTTTTGTGTTGCATGTGGTGTTTGGTTGAAAGTTTCACAGGTACTTGGTTGATTGATTCAAGTTTAGCATCTCCAAACCATAACAACAGCGTTTTAAGTATGACAATCTACTTACTTCCAAATTGTCCCTATGCAAAACAAGTGCTCCCTCATCTTGAAATTTGGATGCTAAACCAAGGGATGCAGGATTGGCAATTACTTCCGCCAACGCCTTTCTATCCCTCGCCAACCTTAAGAATAACTTATCGAGATTATGGCGTAAATTATATAGGTAAAAACGAGATTTTGACTTTAATTCAGTGATTTTTTATTTACCGCGTTTACATAGTATTCATCAGGTCAATTTGGTAAAATTAATGAGTAAAAAATGATGAATATTCAGTCCCAACTTAATGAAAAACAATGGCAAGCTGTTTCCACGCTTTCCCCTTACGTTAGAATCATCGCGGGTGCGGGTAGTGGTAAAACCAGAGTGTTAACCTTTCGTATTGCCCATCTCATTAATGAACACCACATTTATCCCGAACAAATCCTTGCCATTACCTTCACCAATAAAGTTGCTAAAGAAATGCTTCATCGCGCTTCTCAACTTGTTCCAGATCTTGGTTCAAGATTAAAAATCATGACCTATCATAGTTTTGCTGCAAGATTTTTACGAAGAGAAATTCATCATTTAGGTTACCCAAGTGCGTTTACTATCTTGGATGATGACGACCAAGAAAAATTAGTGAAATCAATCGCGGAAGAAAAAGGGTTTCGTCGGGGAGATGAAATTGTTAAACAAGCGTTGAGATATATTGCAGAACAGAAATCACAAGGCTTGCTTCCAGATCAAATTCGAATTGAGTACGAACGTTTTCCTACCGAGAAGCTTTGCTTATCTTTTTATGAAAGCTATGAGTTAAAAATGAAAGCGATGGCTAATTTAGATTTTGATGATTTATTAATGAAAACCATAGAGGTTCTGGAACGCTTTCCAGACGTCAAAACAAAATGGCAACATTACTTCCATCACATTCTTGTGGATGAATTCCAAGACACCAATGATGTTCAGTACCATTTATTGCGTTTATTAATGCATGCAAAAACCAATTTATATGTTGTGGGTGATCCCGATCAAACGATTTATTCATGGCGTGGTGCGAATCCAAAAATTATTCTTGATTTAACGCAAACCTTTTCAATCGAAACCATTATATTAAATCAAAATTATCGCTCAACAAAACCGATATTGGATGTGGCAAATCGATTAATTGATCACAATCAACACCGCGTAAAAAAAGACTTATTTACCGACATCCTTGAAGGAAAAGAAGTTTCATATCAACGGTATTTTAATCGAGAAGAAGAAGCCCAAGCGGTGGTGAATGGAATTAAAAAACTCCTTCAACAAGGTCAGCAACCAAGGCAAATGGCCATTCTATATCGCGCTAATTATCTAACACTTCCTTTTGAAAAAGCTTTAACTCGCGAACAAATCTCTTTCCGAATTTTTGGTGGGATGCGATTTTATCAACGTCAAGAAATTAAAGATGCCATTGCCTACTTTAAACTTACCATCAACCAAAAAGATGATTTATCTTTTGAGCGTATTATTAATGTTCCACGGCGAGGTATTGGAGAAGTGACCTTTCAACAATTAAAACAAATTGCCAATGTTAGAAAATTGTCGCTTTATGAAGCTGCTGAAGGAATTGATATGTTTGCCGATGTATCCACTAAATTAAAAACACAATTAAAACCAATGATTGCCACCATCGAAAAGTATAAAGTTCGCCTGATGACAGATGGTATTGATCTTCGATTTGAAGTTGAGCAATACTTACAAGAACTTGGTTACATAAGAAGCCTTCAAGATAGTGATGAAGAAGATCGCATTGAAAATTTATATACGCTATTGGATGATTTAGAAGAGTATTTAGAACGAAATGAAGAAGCAACCTTTTTACAGTATTTAGAAAATATCTCGTTGATGTCGAGTCAGGATGAAATTCTTGAAGAAAACTTTGTTTCCTTAATGACCGTCCATACTGCCAAAGGTCTAGAATTTGATCACGTCTTTGTCATTGGACTTAATGAAGGTGTTTTTCCTTCCATGCGCACCTTAGATGACGATGCTTATCTTGGTTTAGAAGAGGAAAGAAGACTTTGTTATGTTGCGTTTACTCGCGCAAAACAAACGTTGTCATTAAGTTGTGCGAGTGATTTTTCTTTTGTCATTGGTGGCAACTTAATTCCTTCTCGCTTTTTCAAAGAAGCAGGTTTAATCTTCAAAAATTCGTATCAGTCTTCCATGAATCCCTCTGGAAACCCGCAAGGCAATTTTTTTGGGTCTGTAAGTTCACCTTCTCGTTTAGGTGTGGTTCATCCATCCTCCGCAGAAACGCCATCCTCTCAATCTGGTTCAAGAAACCTTATTCAATGGCAAATTGGGGATGCTTGTCACCATGATAGTTTTGGCAAAGGTTCTGTCACCAATATTATTTCTAGCGACATTATTGAAATAACCTTTGAAAACCCTGCTCAGGTTAAAAAATTAATTGCCCAACATCCCAAGTTAAACAAGGTAAAATAATCATATGGATATCGCGCAACGTATCGAAACATTAAGAGCTTTACTCAATCGATATAACCATGAGTATTACGTCTTGAATCAATCCACGGTTGATGATGCAACCTATGATCAATTGATGAAAGAATTAATTGAATTGGAACATCAATACCCAATGTATGTTTCATCACACTCACCTTCTCAAAGGGTTGGTGGATCGGTTCAATCCAGTTTTAAAAAATTGAAGCATACGCGGATGATGTTGTCGTTAGCAAACGCGTATAGCCAAGAAGACATCCAAGCATTTGATAAGCGTGTGAAGGATTTACTTAACCGCACACAACCGATGCAATATGTTTGTGAATTAAAAATCGATGGTCTTGCCATTAGTATCGAATACCGTAATGGTTTGATGGTCTATGCTGCAACCCGAGGTGATGGCGAGGTCGGTGAAGATGTGACGGCCAATATTAAAACGATTAAATCGATTCCTTTAACCATTCCAGATCAACGAACGATCGAAGTTCGTGGTGAAATTTATATGACACGTAAAGTCTTTAAATTATTGAATGAACAACGGCAGCAAAAAGGAGAGGCGTTATTAGCGAATCCTCGAAACGCTGCAGCAGGTTCCATTCGACAATTGGATTCAAGTATTACCGCTAATCGCCAATTAGATGCCTATCTTTACTACGTCGTCAATGCCAATGAATTAGGTATTGCAACGCATCAAGATTCTCTACATTTTTTAAAATCACTCGG
>JBDLRZ010000054.1:0-6793 GCA_039799785.1 Bacillota bacterium
TAATTGTCCGATAAAGAAACCAAATCCAACATTAATAATAATGGCGATAATACCTTGATTAATCAAACCAAGTAAGGTCAATAAAATTAAAAAAGAACCCAAACCAAGTTTTAAGTAATGGTCTTCTAATGGAGGAAAACGAGTTGCATCAAAGGTTGTTTTGAGTTTCATCCATTTTATTATATCAAGGAAAAATAATTAACTTGATGAATTTGTAGAAGGAACGACAGGCAATTCTGGTTCTTCATAGATCACAATCAAAGGAAGAATGACAGGATTCTTTCCATTAATACGTTTAAGAACTTTGCTAATTTTCTCAATAACATTCAATTTAAAATCCTCTAAGGATTGGCTGAATTTATGCTTGACATAATCATCGAGTTCATTTGTGAAGACTTGGGTTACTTCCTTGATAATATTTTCAGATTCTTTAACAAAAACAAAGCCGCGCATTTGAATATCGGGACCTGCAATGATGGTTTTTTTCTTTTTGGAAATAGTAGCACCTAAGATGACAATCCCATCTTCTGCTAAACGTTGACGCTGTATAATGACATCTTTTTTTACATCTCCAACGCCGAGACCATCGATCAAAACATCTCCAGTGGGGACTTTATCTAAATCATGGGTTAATAAACGAGGTTTCCCTTCGACAAATTCAAGAACTTGACCATTATCCATGAGGAAAGTATTGCTATGATTTAAGCCTGTTCCAGCTGAAATCGCTAATTTAGCATTTGCGACTAAATGAACATATTCACCTTTCATCGGTAAATAATATTTTGGTTTGAGTAAACTAATAAAGGTCTTGATATCTTCTTCTTGAGCATGCATACCTCTAATTTGTTTACGGGTAATATTGGTTACTTTGGCGCCTGTTTGGTAAATGCCATCAACCGCATCGGTTGCAAGGACTTCAAATGCTGGAGCGGATGGGCATGCCACAATAAAGCTATCTTGTTCACTCAAGACAAATGTTTTGTCTTCATTTGCATTGTTCGCAAGTTCATCCATCTTCTTATAAACTTTTTCACCTTGACCCATCATGATGATGACTTCATCACGAATGGCCGTTCTTAAATGATTTTCTCTGGAGACAACTTTTTCTTTTGGTAAATATAAACTGCCTAAATCAACAAAGGTCTTAATGTAGTTTTCAGTTTCTTGGTCATAAAAAATAATTTTTTTATTTTGTTCAATTGAAAACTTTATCACTTCTTCTAGGTTATAAACGGATTGGTTATACATGGCAATAAAGATACGGCCTTGAGCCATTTGGAATGGTAAAACCAAATGATCTTTTAAACGATGATTGGGGGAACAATAACCTGGTCGATCTGCAGAAACACTTTCGGTTAAAAGTAATAACGTTTCCTTTTCTGCAATCTTTGCCAAGGCATTTAAATCATGTTTATAATTTTTACTGGTGTTGTACTCAACGATAAAATCACCTGAGTAAACAATATTTCCGTATGGTGTGTCAATCGCAAAACCACAAGAGTCCATGACACTATGAACGGTTTGGAAGAAATGGAAATGATAACCAGCAATCGTGACATGACTGGTTGGTTGGATTAATTGCTCAGTAAAATTCACGGTGAGGTGATTTTCTAAACTAAATTGTTTTAACAACGCTAATGTAGCTTTGGTTCCATAAACCGGGGCTGGTGCTTTGGTATATAAATAAGGTAAAGCACCAAATTGATCATCATGACCATGCGTGACGATATAAGCACGAAGACGGTGACGATTTTTAACCAGATAATCAAAATTAGGGATGATGGCATCAATGCCGGGATTACTTCGGTCTGGATACTTGAGGCCTGCTTCAATGACGAAAAGGTCTTGATCAAGTTCAATGCCAAGCATGCATTTGCCATGTTCGTCCAATCCACCTAACGCAAAAACGCGGATTTTAAAAGACATATAAGTCCTGATGAGTTATGCACTTCATAGATACGAGATTATTATACAAATGAATTTTCAGAAATCAAAGAATTATTTCGCAAATTCTTTATGAGAAAGGGCAACGCGACCTTTTTCATCAATTTCAGTGACTTTCACTTTAATACGTTGACCTAATTTAACAACATCTTTTGGATGTTCAACACGTGTATTTGCTAATTTGGAAACGTGAACCATGCCATCGGTATCTCCAAAAAGATTCACAAAGACGCCATAAGCTTCAATTCGAACCACTTCACCTTCAAATACTTCACCAATTTTTGCTTCACGAGTTAATGCTTCGATCATTCCAGCAGCTCGATTAATCGGTTCTCTATCTTGGTGATAAATCATCACGCGGCCATCTTGTTCGATATCAATTTTAACACCATTGCATTTTTCAATAATTTCATTGATAACTTTACCGCCTGCGCCGATGACATCACGAATCTTGTCGACAGGAATACGAAGTTGTTGTAATTTTGGCGCGTATTTTCCAACTTCACTTCTTGGCGTACTAATGAGTGCTTCCATTTTTTCACGAATGAAAGTTCTTGATTTTAATGCGGCAGATAAGGCTTCTTCAATCACTTGACGGTTAATGCCTCTAATTTTAATGTCCATTTGTAAGGCAGTAATACCTTTTTTAGTGCCTGCTACCTTAAAATCCATGTCACCGAAGTGATCTTCCAAACCTTGAATATCGGTCAGAATTGTATAAGGATGTTTACCATCTAGCGGTCCGGAGGTGATTAAGCCCATTGCAATACCTGAAACCATACCAGAAATTGGTACACCAGCTGCCATGAGAGCCATTGAAGAAGCACAAATACTCGCTTGTGAAGAAGATCCATTTGATTCAAGAACTTCAGAGACAACGCGAATGGTATATGGGAATACTTCTTCAGAAGGAATCACATAACTTAAAGCACGTTCACCTAATGCACCATGACCAATTTCTCGACGTCCTGGACTGCCCATTCTTCCAACTTCACCAACTGAAAAAGGTGGGAAATTATAGTGGTGCATGAATCGCTTTTTATCTTCATCGGTTAAGTTGTCGATAATTTGTACATCATTTAATGATGCTAATGTAACAACGGATAATACTTGGGTTTGACCACGCGTAAATAATGCGGATCCATGAACTCTGGGTAAGAGATCAACTTGCGTATCTAAAGGACGAATTTCGTCAACTTTACGACCATCAGGACGAACTTTTTCTTCTGTAATTAAACGACGTACTTCTTCAGAAATGATGGTTTCTAAAATCATTTCAACTTCTTTTAATGTGGTATCTTGTTCTTCACTATTGGCATAGGTTTTCTTTTCAAACTGTGATTTTACATCCGTTTTAACTGCGTTGATTTTATCTTCACGTTCGAGTTTATCTTTGGTAGAAATGGCTTTGACCATTTTGCTTTGGGCAAGAGATCTCACTTCTTTATTGATTGCATCATTAACACGATAAAATTCAATCACACGTTTAGGTTTACCAACAGCTTTGATGATTTCTAATTGGAATTGGCAAAGTTTTTTAATCGCATCGTGACCAAACATTAAGGCTTGAACCATGTCTGCTTCAGATATTTCTTGTGCGCCTGCTTCCACCATGTTGATGGCTTCTAGCGTACCGGCAACTGCTAAATGTAAGTCCGATTGATTTCGTTGTTCAACGGTTGGATTAATGATAAATTGACCATTAATTCGACCGACCAAGACACCAGCTGCTGGACCATCAAAGGGAATATCAGATACCCCTAAAGCAAGGCCAGAACCAAATAAAGCTGTCATTTCAGGCGTTGCATCATAATCTACGCTTAAAACGGTGTTTACAACTTGCACTTCGTTGCGGAAACCATCATCAAAAAGGGGACGAATTGGACGATCAATTAATCGAGCTGATAATGTGGCATGCTCGCCAGGTCTACCTTCACGTCTTAAGAAGGATCCTGGAATTTTACCAACCGCATATTGTTTTTCTTCATATACAACGGTGAGTGGGAAGAAGTCACCATCTTTGGCTTCATCACTTGCAACAGCAGTTGATAGAATGACCGTTTCTCCTAATCGAACCAAAACAGCGCCATCGGCTTGTTTTGCTATTTCTCCTGTTTCAACGAATAATGTCTTACCAAAAAATTCTAATGTAAATGTCTTCTTGCTCATGTTTGCCTCTTTCTTTTATCATTAATTCTTAAGAATTATAACACAATTAAGCTTTGATTCGAACGATTTCTTCAAGGACTTTAACCATTCGTTCTGCATCTTCAACCACGAGGAATTCATATTTTCCATGGTAGTTTTCTCCTCCGGTTGCTAGATTAGGAGTAGGGACACCTTTATAGGTTAGATTTGCGCCATCTGTCCCGCCTCTAATGGGGACCGGTTTGACAGATATGCCAAGTGATTGATATGCTCGTAGAGCTCGATTCAAACCCTCTGGTTTTTTCTTAATTTCAGGTGCCATATTCAAATAACTTGGCTTAATTTCAAGATGAATTCGTTTTTGTTTCCATGTTTTATTCATCGATGCAGCAAGGTTAATCATGATCTTTTCTAATTGTTTTAATTGTTTCAAATCATGATGACGAATGATATAACGTAGTTCGGTTTTTTCTACACCACCTACAGATTGCGTTAGGTGAATGAAGCCTTTGTAACCATCTGTCGTTTCAGGTTTTAAATGATTGGGTAAACCTAAATGAAAAGCTGAAGCGATGGTTTGACTATTAATCATCTGGTCTTTAGCTGAACCTGGATGAATAGCCTTTCCTTGAACGGTTACAACAGCACTGGAGGCATTGAAGTTCTCAAAATTAATTTCTCCGATAGGGCCACCATCTAAAGTATATGCAAAGTCAGCTTTAAAAAGTTTTGGATCAAAGTGGACAACACCTCGACCAATTTCTTCGTCTGAGGTAAATCCAATTTGGATTGGACCATGAAGAACTTCTTTGTGTTTCATGATGTGTTCAACAAACGTCATAATAATAGCAACACCTGCTTTATCATCTGCACCCAAGAGAGTGGTTCCGTCAGTTGTAACAAGTGTTTTACCACGATGAAGTTTTAAAGAAGGGAAAACGTTTGGATCGAGTAAAATCTTTTCCTTAGCATGAAGGGTTATAGCTTTTCCGTTATAGTTTTTGATAATTTGTGGATTAACATTTTTTCCACTCATCTCGGAAGCAGTATCCACATGGGCCATGAAACCAATGGATGGTGCTGATACATTCTTACTGGCAGGAATAGTCGCATATAAATTCCCTGTTGGGTCTAAATGTAATTCCTTAACACCAAGATCCATCAGTTCTTGTTTTAAAAGATTTAATAAATCAAATTGTTTCTTTGTAGATGGAACTGTTATAGAATCGGCATCTGATTGCGTATCAATTTTTACATAGCGAATAAATCTTTCAATTAATCCCATATCCTATCTCCTTATGATTAAATTAAAAAAACCATTCACGAATGAATGGTTTGATTGTTTATTTTCTTAAACCTAATTTTTCAATTAGAACGATATAACTATCACGATTTGATTTTTCTAAGAATCGTAATAATCGACTGCGACGACCAACGAGCACAAGTAACCCTCTACGACCATGATGGTCATTAGCGTGTCCTTTTAAGTGTTCCGTTAATTCTTTAATTTGTTCTGATAGTAAGGCGATTTGCACTTCTGTTGAGCCTGTATCCGTGGCAGTTTTACCATAGGATTTTGTCAAATTGGCAACTTGTTCTTTCGTTAAACTCATGATGTTTCCTCCTATTTCATGATGGGCCTTATCAGCGATCACCTAGTGGAAACGCCGGTGAACATCGATTAAGGTCTAGAAGTATTATAGGTGTTCAAAACTAAATTGCAACTAAAAATCTTTCGGTAGCGAGGGTTGAAGTTGCAAAGCCGTAGCCTTATCTTGATTCATTTGCATCACCAGTGCTTCTTTGGAGGGAAACTTTTGCTCTGGTCTTAAATAATGTAAGAAAGCTACTTCGACATGCTTTTCGTATAAATCTGCTTCGAAATTCAAAACAAAAACCTCGAGTGTGGGATAGTTTAGATTCGCAACGGTTGGATGAAATCCTAAACTTGCCAAAGAATAATACGTATGTTGATCAATCTTAATTAAGGTAATATAAACCCCATTCTTAGGTAAATAAAAGGGTGAATCCAAAACAATATTTGCAGTGGGGTATCCCATTTTTCTTCCTTCGCCTAATCCTTTACCAACAAATCCTTCCACAATATAGGGGCGTCCCAAATATGCTGGAACTTTATCTAACATACCTTGATCGAGATTCGAAAGAATATCGCGTGTTGAAATTTTCTGACCACTCACCATTAAATGTGGGACAACAAAAAGCTTAAATCGTGGGTCACTTTGGATGGTTGAAACATTACCTTTACCTTCAAATCCAAACGTAAAATCAGGACCACAAACTAGTTGGGTAGCACCCATTACATGAAGATAATTGAGGAAATCAGCAGGAGTTAATTTCTTAACATTCTCATTAAACTGAACCACAATCAAGTAATCAACATGCAGTTTTTCTAATAAGGTTTTTTTGGTTTTGAGTGGTGTCAGACTTTGATGTTCTCTACCAGGTTTTGGGTTCCGATCAAACGTCAAAACGGATAATGGATATCCAAGCGATAAACCTTTTTGGATGAGGGCTTGGTGACCAAGATGAACACCATCAAAATAACCAAGACATATTGTTAAATTCGCTATTGAAAATGGTTTGCTAGATAAATCTGTTTCCCAAATTTGCACTAAAATAATCCTCTAACAGGTTTAAAGATATTGCCTTCAGCGCGGTCATATATTGCAAGGACATTTTG
>JBDLRZ010000055.1:0-5741 GCA_039799785.1 Bacillota bacterium
GGTATTTTTACCAAAAGTATTATATATGATTGAAATTAAAGAATAAAGGGTTTTAAGGGAACTTTAAATTGCCTTGATGCCTTTGAACAAAGTCGCCAAATCAATGCTTAAAGCTGTGGTAATTTTTTCAAGGATTTTTAAAGTCGGATTTCGCCTGCCACGTTCTAAATCAGATAAATAGTTACGGTTAATATTCGCTTCCAAAGATAGTGTCAATTGAGACCATCCTTTTTCAGATCTTAAATAGACAATCCGTTTACCAAGTTGTTGAAGTAACGTCATACGCTTCCCTTTAATTTCTTTGCAAGCACCATTAACCCACGAAATAAGTGGTTGAGTTGGCTCTTACTGATTGGTTTTTGATAAAAAGTAGACATCTTCGATGCAAGTTCTTCTAGACTACTCGAATCATGCTTTAATCTTAAACGGCAAAGCTTTTCAAGTTTTGGATTATCGAGATTTTGTAAACCTACCGTGCGATCAATCAATAAAATGGCTTGCTTTTGTTTTTTGGCAGCGGCAATTGTTTTCGCCATATTCGCATTTTCACAAATCTGTAACCGATTTTCAGAATTTGAAAAATCTCTTGCCACTCTAACATTTTCATACTCTAGGGTGGCTTCTGTCGCCCCCATAAAAATTAAAAAGTCTGCAATCTGATCGGATTTTTTTAAGTAAAGCATGTATTTACCTTTGCGAGGAATCAACTTAAAAGAAAAGCGTAAGTTTTTCACCTTTTTTAATAAGCGTTGGATTTCTGATAAAAAGTCTTCATCATCACTACTCACTTCTAAATGATAAGAAGAACTCGATGGATGGTTCACACTTCCATTGGCAAGAAATAAGCCACTGAGATAACCTGCAATGGCATCGACACTTGCAAACTGTTTTAAATAAATTTCTGGAGAAGAATCAAAATCTAAATGAATTGCTTTTAAGATTTCACTGACATGATCTTCAAAAATAATCCAATACGTTTGTCTTTGACTAAACCGAGGCGATTGACGGTATTCAAATTTTGGATTGACCTTCAATACGCTTTTGCTGGTTTGATAAAGAAACTGGGCGATTTTTGCATAACTCGTGGAAAGGGTAAGTTTTTCATGTTTTTTGGAAAAGATATAACGACCATTTGCTTTGACAAAACCTGCAAACATTGCAAGTTTACGATCTTTATCATATGGCTTTGTCGTTAATTCTTCTTTAACAAATGCTGAAAAAGATTGTAACTGAGGGTTCATTCTTGATCCGTGTGCTTATGAATGTCTCGATGAATCATCAAAACGCCCAAAGGAAATTTTTCTTTCAACTTATCACCGAGTGCTTGGGCAAAGACCACTGAACGGTGACGTCCACCTGTACAACCAATGGCAATCTCATAAAAAGGGCGCTCTTCTTTTAATAATTGAGGCATCATAATCTCAAGATAATGCATAGCTTGTTCAAGTAATTGTTGAAACATCTTTTGGGATTTAACAAAATCGATCACGGGTTGATCTAATCCTGACAATACTTTTAATCCAGGTTGATAATATGGATTATCCAACACTCTCAAATCAAAAACAAAATCAGCATCAAGCGGAATGCCATGTTTAAATCCAAATGAGACGAGGCCCACCGTTAAATGCGTTTGGTTTGCACTAAACATTGCAATTAATTGTTGTCTAAATTGTGTGACGGAAAACCCAGTACTATCAAACATGACGTCGACCTGTTGTCTTAACGATTCAACCAAGGCTTGATCGCGTTGAATTGCTTGCATTAAGGTAAAACCTTCTGTTTGTAATGGATGTAAATGCCTTGTTAATTTATAACGAGACACTAAATCTATTTCTTTGGCAATTAAACAAATGACCTTGGTTTTTAATCCAGGAATTTTTTTAGCAGCCTCAATCGCTCTTTGGGCATTAAATAGCGAAACACTGACCACCGATCGAACATGCGTCATCTGATCATGGATATGTTGAAATAAGGATAAAAATAAATCCGCTGGGGGATTTTCAATACATTGATATTTCATTTCTTCAAAGGCAAAAATGGCAGTGGACTTTCCTGCTCCAGACATACCGGTTAGAATGATGAGTTCGGATTTCATAGTTGAATTATAAGGTATTTTCGATTGAATTATCGTTTGATGACATGAACAAGTTCTTTCACGACCAATTGTCCTTGTGAGATAACATTTCGTACGCGACGTGTCGCTTTCGCTTGTAAGTCACCAATAATAAACAAACCAGGAATCTTGCTAACGCCTTCTTGATCGGCAAGACCAAAACCATCTTGATCTAAGACGGTTTGAAAAGAAGATAAGGGTTGAAAGTTTGGAACCCATCCTAAAATTGGAAAGATGCCATCAAGAAGAAGTTCTTGTTCTCCTTGTACAACCGTTTGATAGCGTAAGCCTGTAACATTGTCTTTTCCCAACACTTGGATGGGCGTGGCACCTTCCATTATGGTGACATTGTCTAATTGGTTTAATTTCACCAACCAATTTTTAGGTGCTAATCCAGGTTGCGGAATCAAAACATAAATATGGTGACAAAGGTTAGAAAGGAAAATCGCTTCTTCCATCGCGTGCAAATCTGAACCGATAACGGCAACATCCTTGTCTTTAAAAAAACCGCCATCACAGGCAGCACAATAACTAATACCTTGACCCAATAATGCTTCAGCTCCGGGAATCGTTAATGGTTTTTCCCTGGTTCCAGTGGCCATGATAACCGCCTGACTTTGATAGGTCCCAGTATCAGCAGTTACGATAAAAAGGTCACCTTTTTTTTCAATCGATTGAACATCACCATATGTTGTTTGAATATCTTTTTTGGTTAATGCATCGTAAAGATCTAACCCAAATTGTTGAGCAGAGACATGGTCATAACCTGGAAATCCTACTAGGGTTTGATAGGTATTGAGCTTACCACCCGGCATACTTTTTTCTAAAATCATGAGTGAATAACCTGCTTGATGGGCCGCCAATGCTGCACTCATGCCTGCAGGACCTGCACCGACAATAATCACATCCACTTGTTGCATCATTTGAGATACTCCTTGATTTGATCGAAATGATCAATCCAAATATTAGGTTGAATATCTTGGTTAAATTTCTTAAATCCCCACGTGACTAATGCAGTATCGACACCAGCAGCTTTGCCTGCAAAATAATCATAGGTTGTGTCACCAACAAATAAGGTTTGATTCGGTAATTGATTGAAATGCTTCAATGCCAGGAAAATACCTTCCGGGTCTGGTTTAGGTTTTTTTACTTCGTCTAAACTAATCACCAGTGGAAAAGCATCTTTTAATCCGATCACTTCTAATGTAAAGAGGGCATTGATTCTTAATTTAGACGTGACAATACCTACGGGAATGTGACGATCTTTACAAACCTTTAATAAGGATTCAATTCCTGGAAAGGCAACTGCAAAACGAGGATAAAATTCTCGCGCTTTGACTGCGAATTCTTTCGCTAGTTGATGCGGATCTTCTTTAGGGAAGTATTGTTGAAGTGTATCGATTAAGGGTGGACCTGAAATTTTGATTAGTTCATTGAGCGTGGTTTTTTTCGTTGGTGCATATCGGTCAATAAAACTAATCATGGTTTGAACCATCACCAATTCTGTATCGGCTACTGTACCATCTAAATCAAACAAAACAAGTGAATATGGTTTCATATTATTTTTTTATTTTACGTATCACAAGATGGTTTAACAAGATTGCAACGAGGCCCGCTGCAAAAAACACCCAACCCCAGATAACACTCCAATCGCCAGCATTTCCCATGTTATAAAGTGGGTTTCTTAAGGGTTCCATAATCCCACGGGTCAAGCCATACCAAACCAAATACATTAATGCTTGATCACCTGGAAATTTAAACTTTTTCAAACCTTCGCCAACGCCAAAGCGAATGACCAAATATCCAGTTAGGTTAATCATGGATTCAATTAAAAATAGTGGCACTCTAAAACTACCATTGATCGTCATTTGTTCTCTGATGAAGGTTGGTAACCACATCCATTGCTCGACATTGGCCACCGCTCCATACACTTCTTGATTAAAGAAATTACCCCAGCGACCAATCGCTTGGGCTAACAGAATCGTCGGTACAGCAAGGTCAACTGCTTGAATGATATTGATGTCTTTTCTTTTTAGTAAGACATAAAGAATGCCAACTAGTGCGCCACCGAGTGCACCACCCATGATGGCAAGTCCACCTTCCCAAATCGCAAATATTTTCCAAATGGGTTGATTCGCAAATTCAAGTTCCCATTGACCCCAAACGTACCATAATCTTGCACCAAGAATCCCAGCAGGAAAGGCAATCACAAACACATCTTCAATAAATCCTTTTTTCTTACCGAGCTTGATAAATTCTCTTTCGGATAAGGTGTAGGCTAAAAAGGCTCCACTTAAAATAAAGACAGCGTAAAACGTAACAATTGGATTTTCAAATGGAATGCCTTTTGGTAATGGGTAACTTAATGCTGGTTCAATTGCCTCTAAACCCATCAAAAATAAAATGACCGTTGGAAAGATAAATAAAATGACATTTGTCATCATCATCGGTTCAAATTCTGGAGCAATTTGATGATGCTGCCATAAATGCCTGGCAGTTAACACCCACAAACCAGCTAATAAAGATAAAAATGGAAAAAAGAAACTAAAGAACAAATTGGCTACTGAACCCCAAACGATTCCTAAGAATACCAAACCCAATCCAACAGCAGTCAAAGCCATCCAACCAAACAGATATTGGCCTTTGACCACCCATAATGCTTTTTTGGTTTGAATTGGTTTAAATGCTTTTAAAGATCGCCACCATTGCTGACCGGCAAGATATAACGTTGCAAAACCTGCAACTATCAAAATGAGCGAGATGATATTCATAGATACCTCTTGAGATTATTTTAAGTGAATATCGGCAAAAAGGAAAAGAAAACTTACCGCAAATAATCTTTTAAAAATTGACCCGTGTAGGAAGCTTTTACTTTTGCGACTTCTTCTGGCGTTCCTTCAGCAACAATTTGTCCACCCCGGTCGCCACCTTCTGGACCTAAATCAATGATGTAATCTGCGACTTTAATCACATCTAAGTTATGTTCAATGACCAATACAGAATCACCATTGGAAACAATCGCTTGTAGAACTCTCACTAATCGGGCAACATCATCGATATGTAGGCCAGTGGTGGGTTCATCCAAGATATACAACGTTTTACCCGTTGGACGTTTTTGTAATTCAAAGGCAAGTTTTACGCGTTGCGCCTCACCACCTGAAAGCGTGGTCGCGGATTGACCCAATTTCATATAACCTAAACCAACTTCATGTAACGTTTTTAACCGTCGAGCAATTTCAACACGATTGGCAAAAAAACCTTGCGCATCATCCACGGTTAATTCCAGAACATCATGAATGTTTTTGTCTTTAAACGTCACCATCAATGTCTCTTCGTTATACCGTTTACCTTCACATGCTTCACATTTGACATAGACATCCGGTAAAAAATTCATTGGGATTCTTTTCACACCATCGCCTTGGCAAGCCTCACATCGTCCACCTGGAACATTAAAGGAAAATCTTCCTTTATCAAATCCTCTTGCCTTGGCTTCTAAGGTTTCAGCGAATAAATCTCGAATTTCATCAAAGACTTTGGTATACGTTGCAGGATTGGATCGCGGGGTTCTACCAATCGGTTCTTGAGAGATATTAATTACTTTGTCCAAATGTTGTAAACCTTCAATACG
>JBDLRZ010000056.1:0-23848 GCA_039799785.1 Bacillota bacterium
GTCATTTTTGCTGCTGGTGGTGCAGTTGGTTTATCCGTCATGGCCGAAGCAGAAAAAGCTGGTACGAAGGTTATTGGTGTTGACGTTAATCAAGGTCCAGGTGGTGCTAACTTATCAGATAACGTAATCACTTCCGCAATGAAGGGTTTAGGTACCTCAGTTGTTCAAGCTTTAACAGCTTACTATAACGATGAATTCCCAGGTGGCGAAGTGTGGGTTTTAAATGCTTCTAATGATGGTGTTGGTTTGCCAACCGACGAAGCCTCATGGGGTTTTGAAAATTTCACAGTTGAACAATATAATGACATTTACGAAGAATTAGCAACTGAAGCTACAACCGTAGCTTTAATCTTAGATGGTTCAACAGTTACTGGCGCAACCGAAGCTCAAATTGAAGCTTACGATGAAGCCATGAACAAAGTTTCCGTTACCTTTGTTGCCTAATTAAAGTATTCTTATTGAAAACACAGGGTGTTATGCACCCTGTGTTTTTTGTAAAATAAAGATATGGAAATTAAATCAGATTTACCAATTATTTCAATGGAGGGGATTACAAAGATCTTCCCCGGTGTTGTTGCCAACGACAACATTTTTCTCAATCTAAAAGAAGGTGAAATACATGCTCTTCTTGGAGAAAATGGAGCGGGTAAATCAACCTTAATGAGCGTACTCTTTGGTTTGTATACTCCTGAGAGTGGACAAATCAAAAAGCACGGTCAAGTGATTCAAGTTAAAAATCCTAATGATGCTAATCGTTTTGGCATTGGCATGGTGCACCAACACTTTAAATTAGTCGATGTCTTTACCGTCCTTGATAATATCCTCCTTGGTGTTGAACCTATGAAAGGTCCATTTATTGATCGATCTGTTGCCAAGAAAGAAATTATTGCCTTATCGAAGCAATATAAACTTGCCATCGATGTAGATGCAAAAGTTGAGGATATATCCGTTGGAATGCAACAACGTGTTGAAATATTAAAGATGCTCTATCGCAAAAATAATATTTTAATTTTTGATGAACCAACTGCTGTTCTAACACCTCAAGAAATTGAAGAACTCATGAAGATTTTAAAAAATTTAAAAAATGAAGGAAAATCAATCTTATTTATTTCCCATAAATTAAATGAAATCATGGCAGTTTCTGACCGTGTCACTGTTTTAAGAAAAGGAAAATCGGTTGGCACTTTATTAACCGTTGATACGAATCCACAGGCGCTTTCAACCTTGATGGTGGGCCGAGATATCACCTTTGAAATTGAAAAACCAAAAGCAAAATTTGGAGAGGTTGCCTTAGAAGTCTCAAAATTAACGTATGTATCAAGTCGTACAAAAAAGAAAATTGTTAATGATATTAGTTTCCAAGTTAAAAAAGGCGAAATATTAGGCGTCGCAGGTATTGAAGGCAATGGTCAATCCGAGCTCGCTTATCTTATTGCAGGTCTATTAAATCCAGATAGCGGGGATATCCGTTTATTAGGCGAAAACGTTACCCATCATTCGGTTCGATATCGTAATGATAAAGGATTAGCACATATCCCAGAAGATCGTCATAAATATGGTTTAATGCTTGATCATCCTTTGTATGCAAACTTATCGTTAAAGAAATATCACCAACAACCTTTCCAAAAGTATGGCATCATTCAAAAGAAACAAATTTTTAAATTAGCGAATACCATCCTTGAACGATTTGATGTTCGCTCTGGTAAAGGCATTCAATCCTTAACAAGAAGTCTAAGTGGTGGTAATCAACAAAAAGCAATCATCGGTAGAGAAATTGATAGTAACGCAAGTGTAATGCTTGCGGTGCAAATGACACGCGGACTTGATGTGGGTGCTATTGAATACATTCATTCTCAAATTTTAAAACAACGTGAAGAGGGCAAAGCCATCTTAATGATTTCCCTAGAGTTAGAGGAAATCTTAAAACTATCTGATCGAATTATTGTCATGTATGAAGGAAGAATCGTAGCTGAGTTGAATCCAAAAAAAACCACCAAAGAAATGATTGGTTTATATATGGCGGGAGGTAAACCTTCATGAAGAACCAAGCATTTATCTCCTCATTCATCGCAATTTTACTTGGATTATTGTTTGGTTTAATCATTATGATTATTGCCAATCCATTTACGGCATTTCCAGGTTTTTTTACCATGATTGGGGGTTGGCTTGTACATCAGGACTTCTTTAGAAGATTAGGTGATTTAATTTTCTTAACAGGCCCGATGATTTTAACTGGTCTTTCAGTTGGCTTTGCATTTAAAACTGGTTTGTTTAATATCGGCGCGACCGGTCAATATACCTTAGGTATGTTTGCAGCCATCGTTGTTGGTATTTATGGAGGATTTCTAGGTCCTACTCAATGGATTTTTGCATTCCTAGCTGCCATTATTTTTGGTGCCTTATGGGGACTCTTACCAGGACTATTAAAGGCATACTTTAATGTTCATGAAGTGATTAGTTCGATTATGTTGAATTATGTTGGCATGTATACCGTCAATAATCTGATTCAAGGTGATGAAAATTTATTCAATGTAGCGTTTTCAAAAACAAAAGCAATTAACCTCAATGCCTACATCCCAACTACTATCCTAAGAGATGTTTTTGAACGATCTTCTATCGACCTAGGTATTCTGATTGCAATTGGTATAACGCTCATCATGTATTTTGTTTTATACAAGACAACCTTTGGTTTTGAACTACAGGCAGTTGGATCGAATCGCTTTGCCGCCAAATATAGTGGCATTAAAGAAAATAGAAGCTTAATTCTTTCAATGGTTATTTCCGGAGCCCTTGCTGGTGCAGCAGGTGCCTTGTATTTCTTAGCGAAAGGTTCGGTCAATAGTGGCAATCAATATTCAGTTGGAAACGAGTTATTAACAGCTGGTTTTGATGGTATTGCAGTTGCATTACTTGGTCAATCCCATCCATTTGGAATTGTATTATCGGCATTCTTTATTTCATTTATTCAACGTGGTGGTTACTTTATGCAAACCCTTGGAATCAAAGTGGAAATAATTGACGTTATCATTGCTGCAATTATTTATACCTCTGCTATGGCAATGCTTGTGAAAGATCAGTTACTAAAACTATTAAAGAGGAAACAACCATGACCTTTATGGAACTCTTTATTCTGATTGCAAATTCCACTTTATTTTTCACGGTTCCTTTATTAATCACGGCACTGGGTGGTATGTTTGCAGAAAAAAGTGGTGTGGTTAATATCTCCTTAGAGGGGACGATGGTGTTTGGATCATTCTTTTCTATTTTATTCATTAACTTCATTCAAGAAAATGTTCCAGGCTTTAATCCTAGTTTACTATTATTATTAGCTGCTGTTATTGCTGCCATCACTGGAAGTTTATTGTCTTCACTGTTAGCATTCTCTGCGGTGAATTTAAAAGCAAATCAGGTCATAGGTGGTACCGCCATCAATTTATTTGCAGCCCCAATGGTAATCTTTATTGCACGTACCTTAAACAATGTTAAAAATATTCCATTTGATCAAGACTTTAATATTCAAAAAGTTCCTTTATTGGGTGATATTCCTGTTATCGGAGAAATTCTATTTCAAGACATTAATATTCTAAGTTTTTTAGGCTATCTCATTGCCATTATTGCTATCATTGTGATTTATCGAACTCGGTTTGGTTTAAGACTATCCGCAGTCGGTGAACACCCATCTGCAGCCGACACTGTTGGTATCAATGTTTACAAGATGCGTTGGATTGGCACTTTAATTTCAGGAGCCTTAGCCGGTTTAGGTGGATTAGTCTTTGTCGTTTCAAGCTCTGTGACCTTTTCTGGACAAGTCGGTGGATATGGATTTTTAGCCCTCGCAGTGATGATTTTTGGACAATGGAAACCAGAAAAAATATTTTTCGCTAGTTTGTTCTTTGGATTGATGAACGCACTAAGCGTCAAATACACTTTGATTCCTTGGTTTGATGGTTTATCTTTAGGTTACTTCTTTACAGTCTTGCCCTATATTGCCACCTTACTTGCGTTGATGTTAACGAGCAAAAAATCTAGAGCTCCAAAAGCCGAAGGTATTCCTTACGATAAAGGAAGTCGTTAATTAGCTTCTTTAAAGATCTTTTGTAATTGATTAATCAATAAACCTAAGTGATATCCATCCACAAGACCATGATGGACTTCGACAGATAGATTCAAAATCTTCTTATCGTTTTCTTCAACAAATTGACTCCAACTTACTCGAGGAACGGAGTCAGTAGAACCTAGCTTCGTTGCATGTGTAAAGTGTGTAAACTTTGCCCAAGGAAATGACGTGATATAAACGGTATTTAATATTTGTTCTGTGCTAAGGTTAATCAATTGAGCACCTTGTTTTTTTGATGTTTCAATAGCAGTTTTTTCAAATTCTCCGTAATGAGAATTGAAGTTTGTAAACACCATTTTAAATAAATCGGTGCCTTCGATGAGATCAGTAAAAGACACATGATCAATGGGTTCATCAAAAACCTTATGATCTTCAATGCGATAACGAAAATTCTCAATTTGATTCATCGCTACAACCACGGTATGCATCAAGTAGAAATAAAATCGGTAACCTTTACGTTTACAAACTTGATAGAGTTCTGTCACGTCCATCGGAAACGTCATATTATATCGAGGTAATTCGTAGTCCTTAAAAAACAAATAATGCTGATAGCGAGGCCAGCTTCTAAAATCAATCCATTTTTTCATAGCATCATCTTAACATAAGGACTTACCATCCAAGTTAACCAATTCTATACAAGACCTTAACAAATTATATTGATAAATACTTTATATTATTTTTGGAGGCAATTTATGATTAAAGTCCTATTTATTTGCATTCATAACTCTGCTCGTAGTCAAATGGCGGAAGCTATCCTCAATCGTTTAGGAAATCATATGTTTGTCGCAGAAAGTGCTGGATTAGAAGCGGGAAAGTTAAATCCTATTGCGGTGAAGGCAATGGCAGAAATCGGATACGATATTTCAAAAAATAAGACTAAAGATGTCTTTGATTTTTTTAAACAAGGGAAGCGTTATGAAATTGTTGTAAAAGTATGTGATGCACTCAACGGCCAACGCTGTCCTATCTTTCCAAGTACAAAAGTGACACTCAATTGGGATTTACCAGATCCTTCAGCACTAGCGGGTTCAGAAGAAGAAAAATTAATAGCGATTCGTCCTATTCGAGACTTAATTTTAACGAGAGTAGAAAGTTTAATCAAAGACTACAAAGACATGAAGTTTATTTAAATTGATTAATCAGTCTTTCATTTTGTAAGAAGAGTTGTAAATTGTTATAAAGCGCATCAAACATTCTTTCTAGATTTTGAATAGACGTAAAAGAGATATGTGGCGTTATCGTTACATTTTCTAATGACCATAATGGATGATCTTTCGGTAGTGGTTCTTTATTAAACGTATCTAAAACAGCGTGACGAATCTTTTTGTTTTGTAAAAGGGAAATCATGGATGGTTCTTCAAGCAGTTCACTGCGACCAATGTTAACAAAAATGGCTTTTGGATTTAGTTTTTCAAGTAAGGATGCATTGAATAAACCCACGGTGTCCTGATTGAGGGCTAAGCAAACAATCACCACTTCATAATCGCCGATTTTAGATTGTAATTCTTGTAATGAATACCGGTTTTGAATATAAATTGAATCTACTTGACTACGATTAAAGCCATCGACTTTGGCACCAAAGAAAGAAAACGTTTTAGCAACCTGAAGTCCAATTTGACCCAGGCCAACAATCGCAACGCGCTTACCCGTTATTTCTTCATTGTGTCTAGAGGGTCGCCATTGTTGATCTTTTTGGGTTTGTGTAAAAAATCGGTGGTTTTGGTAAATAGATAAAACATGACTTAAAACGTATTGCGCCATGGGTTGGTTAAAGACACCTCTCGAACCACTTACCACCGCATTCGCAAGCTTTGGATGGTTGAGATCAATGCGATCTAAACCCGACGTTGCAACTTGTAAGTATTCAAGTGCAGGAATTTGATCGAGGTTGGTTTCGATAAAAAACTGATCTGAGAAGATGGCGTTCGTATCTGGTTCAATCGTTTTTGTAACCGTCACGCCTAAAGCATTGAGCTTTTCAACTTGTTGAGGGTTGAGCATTAAGAATCTTGAATAAAGTTTTAGATTTTTCATAATTGGATTATATGGTTAGTTGTCATCATTTACGAGTTAATTGCTTTGAATATCCGAACACAAAACCAATTAATTTGGTAAAATGAAAATAATATGTTCAAAATCTTTGGGGATAACTTTCAAGACCTTTTCTTAAAATTTTATTTTCAAGCTTATTTACTGATTGAACGTTCTTTAAGAATTCGCTCACAAAACAAGCTCACTATTCGTGAAATGTTGCTTGTTGGCATCTTAGATCGAATGAAGAAAAACAATAATCACACGGTGATGAATGCCGCAAAGTACTTACAAGTATCTCCACCTGTCATTTCAAGTTCGATTAAATCCCTCATTCGTAAAGGATATTTAAAAAAAGTATTAAATCCAGAAGACAATCGTATCTTCTTTTTGGAATTAACAGAAAAAGGTCAACTATCCAATCAACGTTCTTTTCAATTCGGAGATAAAATGGTTAAAAAGAGTATGGGTCGATTAACCTTGTTTGATGTTCGCGCTTTAATGAAGGCATTTAATGTTGTTGAAAAAGTCATCGATGAAGAAAATAAGTTGCTGGATGAAGAAGAAATCGTCATCACAAACCAAAAAAAGATTAAATAATGCCTTCATTTGTATTTATTTTATTTTTAATCTCAAGACATTTTAGTTTTGATTATTTTGTGCTTTTGGGTTTAACATCCATTGTTTCACTTTCATTATTTAGAGAATATAGAGTAAAATGACGATAGTTTAAGGAGTACATATGCAAATTAAACCATCACTCAGAAGTAACGTCTTTACCAACAGTCATCCTTTAGGTTGCCAACAATACGTTCTCAATCTAATTAAAGAAGCAAAAACATTACCGACTTTTAATGGTCCTAAAAAAGTGTTAATTATTGGTGGTTCATCTGGATATGGATTATCAACACGCGTAACCTTAGGTGTTAACGCGAATGCAGAAACCATTAACGTTTCTTTTGAATCAAAACCAAAAGGTGATCGTACCGGATCTGCTGGTTGGTGGAATAATATTTATTTTCAACAAGCGATGCAAGGCAGCAATAAAATGCACAAGGATTTTGTTGGAGATGCTTTTGCTCAATCCATGAAGGATCAAGTCAAAGACTATATTCGTACCACCTTTGGTAAAGTTGATTTGGTGGTCTATTCCTTGGCCGCGGGTGCGCGCCAAAACCCAACGACAGGTGAATTGGTTCGTTCTTCTTTAAAAACCATCGGTGAACCTGTCACAGGAAAAACCATTGATATTGGAGAATTACAAATTAAAGATTTAACGGTTTCGGCTGCTACTGAACAAGAAATTAAAGATACGGTTTATGTCATGGGTGGTAGTGATTGGTTAGACTGGGTCCAACAATTAACGGATGCAAATTTATTGAATGAAGGCGCCAAGGCGATTTCCTATACGTATATTGGTAGTAAGAATAATGCAAAGATTTATCGTGATGGCACGATTGGTAAAGCAAAAGACGATTTAGAAGCTGCAGGCGTTCAAATTGATCGCTTATTAAAACAACGCATCAAAGGTGAAGGATTAATCTCTGTGTCAAAAGCAGTGGTAACCAAGGCTAGTGTTTTCATTCCAAAAATTGCATTCTACGTTTCCACGATGTTTGAAGTAATGAAGAAACATGGTGTCCACGAATCGACCCTGCAACATAAGCATCGTTTATTTAAAGATATGGTGTATGGTACAAAACGTCTACTTGATGAAAAAGGTCGCATTCGTATTGATCATTATGAAATGCAAACCAACATCCAAGCTGAAATTGATGCGATGAGTAAAAACTTAGAAAATGATTCCATTTTCCAACTCAATGGCACCAAACAATTTATCGATGAATTCTATCAAATCCACGGATTTAGATTACCAGGCGTCAATTACGATGCAGATGTTGATATGGATACATTAAGTCTCTTGGAGCCAAAATAATGTTTCTTGGTGTTCGCCTTACGAACCTTCTGATTGTATCGATTATCTTTCTCGCACATTTTTTTGCACCAGATGGTTATGTATTTTATCAACACACGATGAGTGAATTAGCAGGCCAAGGGGTTCCCAATGCTTGGATTCTTACAACGGGTTTTATCCTAGGTGGATCTTCTTATATTGTTTTTGCCTTTTATTATCTACAAAAACAAAAACTCCCAGTTTGGTTGTTTTGGTTAACCGCACTCAATGGTCTGATGACGTTACTATTGGGTGTATTCCCAACAAGTTATGATGGTTTGATTAATGCTGATGTTAATGAAACGGTTGTCATTATTCATCGTTACATTGCCTATGCAAGTAACCTATTAACCTTGGCAAGTATCACGACCCATGCTGCGTTATCAAAACAAAAAACCTTAAAGTTGCAACACTTGTTCTTCTTAGTCTTTGCCTTTGTCTTCTCAGGTTTCTTTATTTTATACAATCAAGATATTCGTGGCGTATTTCAGAGATTAATCTTATTAACAACGACCTTATGGACGTTAAGTAGTTATGGTGAGTTAGTGTTAAGTAAGAATCGATCGGTACAACAAAATTTCGCCAACGTGAACCGTTAATGTAACGGTTTGATGATTGACCCATTCATTCGATAAGGTCAAGGTATCTTTAACTGAAAGTTCTTTTTTTATTAATGGATACAGACAGTTTTGAATTGAAACATTCGCTTTGGAAAGGGTGAATAAAGAAAAATACTTTTCAAATTTTGCTTGGTGTAAAGGATAGGTGCCTTTCGATAGATATTGAATGGATTGAGTTGGGGTGACTAACTCAACACCTTGGTGATGAAATCGAAAAAGCATTTGAATAATCGCTTGATAATGGTCTAGTCTACCACCTGCAAATCCAATGATACGAATGTTTGCATAACCTTGTTCAATGGTCCAGGCTAACGCTAACTCAGCATCGGATTGATCTTTTTCTTTTGGGTATGATTGAAAATCTACTTGTTCTTTCTGAAGCTTTTTAAATATTTTAGGTTGGATTGAATCAAAATCGCCAATGGCGAACGTAATGTTTAATTTATTCTTAATGAGTATTTCACAGCCTTTATCAACGGCAATTATATCGCCTTGAATTAAGGGTAAATCGTGAGAGGTGACTTGAGATAAGACAATCGTAGCAGTCTTACTTAACATGGATGAATTGATTTTTCCAAGCTTGAATGTTGTCGAGAGGAAGTTTGATATCGGTTTTAAATCGGTCATCAATCAAACCTTCGAGTAAATGAATATCATTACGATCAAGAACGGTTAATTGAAAATCTTTTTTCTTTTCCAAAGCCCGATGATCGACCGCCAAAATAATCGTACGTCTTTTTTTCTGTAAGGCGCGAATCCCAGCATGCAATCTTGTTCCCACGTATTCAATATCTTGATTATTGAGGATGGCATCATAATCTTCTAGATTTGGATTAATCAGTTCTAAATTACTTGGTAGATTCAATAAATTAGCATAATTAAAATCATTAACCCCTTGCAACCATAGGTAAACTTTGCGATATTTTTTACTTAAAATGTTAAGCATTTGTTGGTCTGCAACAGGATTTTTATCATAATCCGTTAGGGTTGTGACAACATCGGTAGCCTTCGTTTGGGGAATATCTTTGCAATGCTCTTTGGTGAGTTTCCACATCGTCGGGCAAGATGTATTCAAAATATTTTTAAAGCCCATTTGTTGAAATTGACTTAGGGTGTAATTATCACGAACCGAGTGAAGCATCTTTTTGTCTAACAAACGATTGTACAAAAGCTTAGAGTATTGATTTGGTAAATCGCCTTTTTTCCACCAACCAACGCCTACTAAAATGAGTGGAGAAACAATACTTGCCGATCTTAAGTTAATATCCCATAACTTAATGATGCGATTCATTTTGCCACGAATCAAATTGGATCCGCACACAAAACGATAATCAAAATCATAACTATAAAATATATTTTTAAGGTACATGGTGACTGGTAAATGAGTGGATGCTTCAATAACAAAACTAAAATCAATTAATGGTTTTAAATGTTCTCTAACAGATTGAGAAATAATTTTATCCCCTACATTGAATGTGGCGATAGAAGGGTCTAACAATAAAATTCTTTTAAGTTCTTTCATTTACCCTCCTATCTTACTATGGAAGCGTGATTAATGGTAGAATATCCCTATGAAATCAACGATTATCAAACATCCATTACTGGAAGAAAATTTAATTAAAAAAGCTTTGGAAAATCACGAATTAATCGTATTTCCAACGGAAACGGTTTATGGTTTAGGTGCTTCTATCTATGACGAAATTGCGGTTAAGAAGATCTTTACCACAAAAGGTCGACCACAAGATAATCCTCTCATTATCCATATTGCCGATTTATCCCAATTAGATGCACTCGTTACAGAAGTGAATGCTCATGCTAAAAAGCTCATTAATGCTTTTTGGCCAGGTCCTTTAACATTGGTATTACCAAAATCAAATGCCGTTCCCAATTTGATTACGGCCAATTTGCCAACTGTTGCCGTTCGAATGCCAAAGGACTCTCTTGCTCGAGAAGTCATCAAGGCGGCTGGTGTACCGTTATGTGCGCCGAGTGCAAATATATCTGGCAAACCATCCGGTACCACCTTTGAAGCAGTCTATCGAGATTTTTTTGGAAAGGTGGCCGTTTTTGTGGATGGTGGCATTCCTGAATATGGGATTGAATCAACCGTTATTGATTTAACGACAAAAATTCCCACGATTTTAAGACCTGGCGCCGTGAGTGTTGAAGCGATTGAAAATGTATTAGGCATGGTGGTCATCTCATCTAGCAAAGTAGATAAAGCCCCAAAAGCCCCTGGTATGAAATACCAACATTACAAACCCTTTGGTGATGTGGTTATTTTAGATGGCACAACTGAAGAAATCGTGAAGTTCTTAAAAAAAGTAAAAGATCCTGAAGCTGTCTTCATGGGTAGTAATGACGTCTGTGGTCAATTACAATCCTTGACCATGAATACATTCGCATTAGGTCCTCAATCAACCTTAGAAACCATTGCAAGAGCTTTATATCGTACATTAAGAACATTAGATGACCTTAAAATAAAAACCATTTACACCCATACTTTTTCTACAAAAGGTATAGGAACAGCATTGATGAATCGCTTAGAAAAAGCTTCGTCTCAAACCATCAAATTATAAATAAGTTATGCGCCAGGGTATTTTATGCATCTTTTCCGGTCCGCCTTTATCAGGAAAATCAACCTTCATTGGTGGTCTTAAAAAATTAATTAACTCATTGGTGATCATCTCCACCGATGAGATTCGTTTTGAATTATCAAAAGATTACCAATTTCGACCAGAAATGGAATCTCTGGTTTGGGAATTAGCTTATCAACGGGCTAGATCTGCCTTAAACGCTGGTCATGTCGTTGCTTTCGATGCCACACTTATTAATCCCGAATATAGAGGTAAGCTTTTACTTCAATTCCCCAAAGTACCAGTTCTTTACTTTGCATTTATAAAACCTGATTATCAGGTGATTAAAGAGCGCAATGAAAAGAGAAAATGGAAACAAATAGAAGCTGAAGCCCTTAAAAAAATGTATGACGATTACAAATTTCCCACAATCTCTGAAAAAACTTATTATTATCGAGTGTTTGATGTTACAAACGAAAATTTCCTCAGTACAATAAAGACAGGAGCACAATTCATCTTAAATCTTTATGGATCCTAAATTACATCCACTTGAATCCGATGAAGCAATGATGCTGATGCAACGCTTTTTAGCTGATGTGATTTTTGAATATCGCGAAAATGAAATCAAAGATTGGCTACAAGGCTTAAATCAAAAGCATATTCAAGAAATTTTAGATAAACCAGGAAATGAAGATTTAAAAAAGAACGCTTTTATCATTCCATTCACGTATTTGCATTATGCGGTGGTCCCTCATGCTAACTTGGTCGATCAATTAAAGGTTTGGTTACAACAACACCCTTTGATTCCTCAAGATAATGTGATTCTTCAAAAAACAAAATTAAACTTTGAACGCATCTTCAAAGGTAAAACTGAATTCATTTATGACATTAATAACGGCGGTCATAAATCTTATTAATCAATTCAACAATCGTTTGTTTCTTAAGTTTTAAAAATTTTAAATCTTGTTGAACGCTTTGATATAACGATTGAATCATATCTTTTGCTTGTTGTAAGCCTAACTGGCTTACAAAAGTTGCTTTATTTAATGTAACATCCGATTTTGATTTTTGTAGTTCTGCTTCTGTAGCAGTAATTTCTAACACATCATCTTGAATTTGAAACATCAAACCAAGGTTAAGTCCAATTTGACCCCATCGATCTTCATCTTGAGGTGAAGCAATCATCGCGCCCATTCTAAAGGAAGCTTCAAGGAGTTTGCCAGTTTTATGACGACTAATCAGGGTTAAATGATCGACATTGGCCTGCTTACCTTCTGCTTCAATATCTAAAAGTTGACCATAGACCATGCCATTAAGCCCTGCTCTTGTGGAAAGGAGTTGTATGATTTTAACCTTTTGTTGATCTTGAATATGTTTAGAATCCGTAACACGTTCAAAGGCGTTCGTTAATAACCCATCTCCTAATAAAATCGCAGTAGCTTCATCAAATTTTTTGTGGATGGTGGGAACACCATGTCGTAAGAC
This sequence comes from Bacillota bacterium, assembly GCA_039799785.1. Classification (GTDB taxonomy): domain Bacteria; phylum Bacillota_I; class Bacilli_A; order RFN20; family CAG-826; genus UBA970. Next base: position 12,784 of record JBDLRZ010000056.1, read on the forward strand.
ATCATCATCCATTGCTGGTAAATCGTCATGAATTAATGAATAGAGGTGAATCATTTCAATGCTAGTAGCAATATCAATGTAAGGCAATGGATCCATTCCATAACTTTCAATGAGTGAGAGAACAACCAATGGTCGAAATCGTTTACCACCAGCTTTAACAGCATAAAGCCCAGCTTCTTTTAATGTTGAGTTTGGTAATCCATCAAGATACCGAACTAAAGATTCTTCAATATTTTTTTTCATATGGATTGAGAAAGTGATGGTGGAATCATCAACTCTGCATCTTTTAATGCAAGGATGTTTTGCTTACCCAAGACCAACATGATCATTTTCAATTCTTCGATAAATTGATTTAATTGTTCCACCGCTTCTTCGTGAGTATGATCCTTTACAAGATGTAAAAAATATCCAGACAAACCAACGATTTTTGCACCAAGTGCTAAACTTTTAATCACATCTAAGGGTGTACGAATACCGCCACTTGCGATGAAGTTTCCTTGTGGATAAACCCTTGCATTGATTAAGGACTGGACCGTGGAAATGCCCCAATCATCAAAACTCGTAAATGCTTTTATTCGACGTTGATTTTCAATGATTGCAAAGTTAGTACCACCTTGACCTGCGACATCAATAAAGTTGATACCCAAATTCAATAACTGACCAATCGTCTTTTTGCTCATACCAAAGCCAACTTCCTTCACAATGAGGGGAACTGAAATATGTTCGTTTATTTTTTGGATTGACGATAACCAACCTGCAAAATCACGGTCACCTTCAGGCATCACTACTTCTTGCACTGCATTGACATGAATTTGCAAGGCATTAGCCCGCAATAAATGAATCGCTTTTTGTGCATTTTCAACGGTTTGACCTGCACCTAGATTGGCAATCACAAAACCATCAGGATTTACTTGACGAATGACACTAAATGTTTCGGTAAGAGATGGATTTTTAAGCGCTGCACTAATCGATCCTGTTGCCAGAGGAATCTTAAAATGTTTCGCAAGCATGGCAAATCTTTCATTTAACGTTTTGGCTTGTTCACTACCACCTGTCATTGCATTGATATAAAAAGGTAAGGGAAATCGTTGGTTAAAGATTGAAACCGATAAATCGATATCATCTGCGTTGATCTCAGGAAAAGCATGATGAACAAACTTAATCAAATCAAAATCATTTGGTTTTGAAGGTTGTGCGTAGGCGTATTGAATGTGGTCATCTTTTCGATTCATAATCAAATTATATCGGAAAGCACTAAAAACTTGAGTGCTTTCATCTTGGCTTTAAACGATGGATGTTGCTGACGAGGTAAGTAGATGATGACACAATCACCACCACCTGCACCAGACATTTTGCCAGTTCCGCCTAATTCAGAAGCAACTTCAAAAATTTTTTCCATGCCTGGCGTCACGAATTCAGTTCCGGATATCTTCGATAACTTCATCAGGTGTTCCTGAAGTTGGGAAATCATTTTAGAATCATGTCCCTTCAATAAGGCTTGCAGAAGTAAATTACTCTTTTTAATCCATGCTTCATGGATGTGCGGTTTGACTTTGTTGACCATATCATATGAGTTTGCGGATGATCCTGAGTAAACGACCAAGGGTTTCTCAATTGGATTGCGAATAGGTTCAATCTTTAATCCGACCCAATCCATCTTCAGCAAGGTTTCAACGTGGAGTGTTTTAATCATCGACATCATTGCTTTTGAAAACTTGCGATAATGAATGGGTTGATTAAAACTGCTGCAAGCAATGTCACCAAAGGATGTGTCTTGATAATTTTGAATCGTGGCAATCACGGCTAATTGGTATAACTGAAGTGGTGTAAAATCAACACCATAAAATTTTAATAATGCTCCAATCACAGCCACAGTTATCGCTCCACTACTTCCTAAACCATACTTACCTTGTTCAGATACTAATGAAGAATCAATTGTCATTTTAAAGGTTTTCCAACCGATCTGCTTTGCCATCATCCATTGTCGAACCACTTCCATTGCCAGTCGTAAATAAGGATTTTTAATTTCATGAATGGAAGTAAATGTGATATTTTCTCCCGGATATTGTAGATTCAAAATGCTCGAGACTTTTTGGTTTTGAATTGAAACGGTAATGCCTTTTAAAACAGGATAAATAATGGCCTCTCCAAGATTTTCAGTTACGGCATACTCACCTGCAATAAATAATTTACCAGGAGCAAAGAACGTAACTTTACTGGGCATCAGCTTTACCTCCGATTCTAGAAACTAAGAATCGGTATTGAATGTTTGTTTTCAACAATTGCTGCCAATCTGCTAATTGATCTTGATGAATTAAGATTTTAACATTTGGGCCTGCATCCATGGTGGTATATCCGACCAAACCTTGTTGCCTTGCATGCTTTACAAGTTTTAAAACGTCAAGTGAACTTTGTTGTTGATAGACGATTGAAGGCGTTGAGTCCTTCATCACTTGATGAAGTCTTTCACTATTCATTTCCATGATTTGACCAAGACGATCGAACTGTTTGTCGATAATTGCAGTTCGAATCTGTTGGAAATCCTGTTCACTTGTCTGGGTCCAAGTTGCATACGTGGGTGCGGTTTTCATCGTTATTTTCATCGCTTCTCGACTTGAAATAGCTTTCTTGTCCTCAGAAATTAAAACCACAATCATCATCAGGTTTTGAAAAGGATTTGCAATCGATTCTAACGTTCCATTACGATGCCAAATCGCAAATCCATCCACCAAACTTCTGCAGGAACTTCCTGACCCCACTCTCGTTAAAGTTGCCAATTCTTGTAGGGTGTAATTCGCATCATAAAACTTATTGAGACCGACCGTTAATGCTGCAAATCCAGAAGCAGATGAAGCTAATCCAGAAGCAGTTGGAAAATTGTTGTTGGATTTAATCACCACTTGATCGTCTCGAAAATGTTTAAGAACATCTTTAACGCGTTTAGTTTCTTGTTCATCAGCAGCTTTGTGATTGAGTTCAAAGGAAAAACTTCCTTCTTCAAAAGTAGTTTCAGTCCACAAATCCGTTAAGGTTAATGAAACGGATGTGGTTGTTGGTAACACAAGTAGTTCATTTGCCTTTCCCCAATATTTGATGAGGGCAATATTAACAGGTGAACGGGCAATGACTTTTTTCATGATTGTAAATCCATCATCCAGACTTCTTGTGTGTGGTTTTTCTTAAATTGTTGAATAATCTTTTGAGCGATGATTTGAGAATCCACAAGTGCAATCATAGAGCCACCTAAACCGCCACCCGTTAACTTAGCACCCAGCGCACCAAGTTGAAGCGCTTCTTCTACCATCGCATCCAACTTAGGGTGAGACACACCAAGTTCTTGTAAGTGAAAGTGAGCTTGGTTTATATATTTTGCAATCTCTTCGATGCTGGATTTTTCAATCGCTTCTTTAACCAATATCGACATCAAACCTAATGATTCCAAATGACCTTGAGCAAGATTTTGAGTAAAAAGTTTGGCAACTTTTCCAACTGCTTCTTTTGTACTACCTTTGATACCTGTGTTTGCAACAACCAAATATCCAGGTAATTTAATATTTAATGGTTCGGGTTCCTTGTCCTTAATGAAATACCAAGCGTTGTCACTGGTAGTAGTTAATGCATCAATACCACTTGCCGATCCGTGAACTAATTTTTCTGCAAGTTGGGTTTTTTCAAAACGAAGCTTAGGTGTTAAGGGTGTTGTTGAAAGATCATATAAGGCTTGAACAAGTGCACCACTAATCGCTGCACTACTTCCCATCCCAGCAGAATTAGGAATATGATTTTCAATCTCAACTAATACAGGTCCATAATGCATAGATGTACGAAGTTCATCCACCATAAATTTAATGAATAAAAGTTCTTGAGGTAAATTGGTCATCGAACCTTTGAACAAACTTGAAGATAAAAAATCTTCGTCAGTCAAAGACACACGAATCCTTGTTTCTAAAGGTAGGAAAGGTAAAGCAATCCCTGGATGCCCATACACTACCGCATGTTCACCAATGAGGATGATTTTTGCATGAGAAACACCTAAACCATTCGTTTTCATATTCTTTTCTATTTTACCTCATTCAATTCAAGCATCTAAACAATAATTCAATAAAATTGTGTTAGAGTTAATTTATCAGGTAGACATATGGAAAAAACGAAGTTATTAACTGCAATATTTACAACCTTTGCACTCACAGCTTGTGGTGGCGTTTCTTTTCCTTCTCAATCTGAAAATTCAGAAGTAAATTTTGATGAGCTCAGCAACCAACCAAACCGAACATTACTTCGTTCATTAGCCAGTATGATGACAAACCCTGGCAATGCAATGAGAACGAATTTAGATGTGAATGCAGAAGTTTATTCTCAAATTGTGTTACCAAACTATCAAACTGAAAATACGTTTCAAGTTGCAGCAAATGCAGAGCTCTCGGTGAATACACCCGAAACCGGAAATGGCAATGCAGAGTTAAATGTTGCTTTCGAAAGATTTGCAGTCATTTCTTCTAGTAGTGCTGTGGATCAAGATTTTAGTTGGAGTGATGAGATTGTAGTAGAAAATCAAACCGCCAAGCTTTATATCGAAGAAGGTTTCGCTTACGTTGATCTTTCTGAAGATGCCACAACCATCGCCAGATTATTATTTCCATCTGAAAATCGTGAATTTCCAACCCAATTTAAAACACCATTTGATTTACAAGCCGCAACAGGAAATTTCATTCCGCAATTAACTGAAGAAAATATCGATCTCTGGATTGAAGCATCTTTACCGATGGTTGATGCACTCAACCTATTAGATCAATCTTTATCTGGATCGACATTATCGATTCGTTATGAAATTACCCAAGAAGACTTACCTATCCTCTTTGAAAACATGTATCTTGGATCCACCACCAGAGACCAATTAAATGAAGAAGAAAATTTATTACTTGATCAATGGTTAGAGGAAAGTTTGGCAGCCATTACGCTAAACCAATTTCAAATTTCCTTTAGTATTAACCTTTTGACCAACCTCTTAGAAGGTCTATGGATTGATATCGATGTTGAAAATCAATATCGCTTTGAACTTAGATTACCAGTCTATGATCCGGAAAATCTTGAGGCTGATGAATATGGATATATTGAAGGCGATCCTTATTCACTAGAATGGACCTATAATTACGATTTTGAAATTTCAGCTCAAATGGAAGTTTTAACAGAATCGATTATCTTGGTAGCACCGATTAACAAAGAAGAATATGAGCTAATTGACTTGGACGCTGAGGATCCAAACTTATTCTAATTCTAATCCAATCATCATTCAGTCACAAAATAATCCAAATCCTTTACAATTCTACTTGGGTATCACAATGTGGTTCCAAATTTAACACGAATACAATCCACAAGCTTCTTAAAACTATCACTTCCTCTCATTCTTGAAGTGACCTTTGTGATTGTAGTCACAAATCTTGTTGTATGGATGCTTTCAGCGTATGACGCTTCTGTGGCCGCGGGCGTATCCATCGCTGGACAAATTAATAACACGATTTTTTTATTCTTTTCGATTATTTCCATGGGGGCGGGAATTCTCATGGCACAATCCGTGGGTGCAAAATCAACCCATCGTCGTCAAGACATTTTCTCTACCTCTTTGTTTTTTGGACTCTTGTTTGCCTTGATTGGCACTATTTTTTATTTTATTTTTTACCAAGAAATGTTTTCATTCTATCAACTCGAGGCATCAGTTCAAGCTTTTGCAGAACAATATGGATTAATCCTTGCACCATTCTTTGTATTAAATGCCTTATTTCTTGTATTTAATCAAACGCTCTATGCACACGGGAAAACGCTTGAAGCTTTCATCGCTTTAATTTTTTGTGATTCAAGTATCTTAATATTTTCATATTTACTTATCTTTGGCGTTCCGATCCTTGGCATTCCTAGTCTTGGGGTCGTTGGAGCCGCAATCGCCATCGTCATTGGACGCGTGATTTACTTTGCAGGATTAGCGATATTTATTCATCGTAAACTTCAACTGAAGTTTGTACTTCCAAAAGTAGATCCTTTCAAAACAAAAACAACAAAGCTTTTATTCAAAGTTGGTTCTCCTGCTGTGTTTGAAAACATCAGTTACACCTTTTTTATGATTTTAATTACACGCATGGTGGCAGGCTATGGCACGGATGCATTGGTTGCAAAAGCATATTTTGATTCATTAGCAATGTTCACCTATTTCATCATGGCCGCATTAGCGAACGCGAGCGCAATCAAAGTGGGTCAATTGGTGGGTGGCGGAGAATTTGTTGAAGCAGAAAGTACGATTAAATATTCCTTAAGAATGTCATTTGTTGCAACACTCATTCCTTCATTAATATTGGCAACATCCATGGGTTTTATTGCGACCTTATTTAGCAGTGATCCCGTGGTGATTACCTTGATGGTATCCCTTGCACTCGTTGATATCGGACTTGAATTTGGTCGGGTGTTAAATGTTGTAGTGAACCGAGCTATAAAAGCAAGTGGTGATGCTCGTTATCCACTCATCTCCATCATCATTGTTGAATGGATCATTATTCTACCTTTAGCCATCTTTCTAGGCAACCAACTGCAATTAGGTTTGGTAGGAATATGGATTGCATTGGCAATCGATGAAGTGATTCGTGGCATTAATCTCTGGTTTAGATGGCGATCGAAACGTTGGCAATATAAATCTACAAAACTCAATCAACATATTCACGCACAAGAATAAAGCCTTCGATTGAATTTGTTATGATGGTAGTATGAAAACTAAATTAACCTCTCTTAAAGCAGAAGCAATAGCACTTCTCCAATCTCGCGGTGTCTCTCTTGATGAAATTGTCGATTGCGTTTTCTTTTTGCAACAAGAATATCATCAAAATTTAGACAAAAAAGTCTTAATGGAATCCGTATTATCTGTTCTAGATAAACGGGAAGTCCAGTTTGCATTAATGACGGCAATTGAACTTGATGTCCTCACTGAAAAAAAACGATTTGAAAATAAAAATCTTGAAGCCGTAATTGCTAGAGACGAAGGTTTATTTGGTACAGATGAAGTGTTGGCCTATGGCATTTGTAATTTATATGGTTCGATTGCGTTAACGAACTTTGGATTTATTGACAAACAAAAATATGGTGTCGTAGCAAGACTCAATGAAGAAGGTAAACAAGGATTGAAATGCCATACTTTTTTAGATGACATGGTAGGAGCGATTGCTGCAGCTGCGGCAAGTCGTTTTGCTCATTCATCATGAACCGACGCTTAACTGTTTCGACTAGTTTGCTTCTCATTACCTTAACCGCATGCCGATTAACGTTTCCATATGAATCGATTACTGGGGTTGAACCCTTTACACCTACCAATTTATTATTAGGACATGATGTTGGAGATTTTTGGACCATTCCTTCGCAAGGAAATGCCAACGTTTTAGTGGTTCCCATTGAATTTAGTGGCGTACCCTTTGACAACTCTAATGTGGTGGTGAATCAAATCGATCAAGCGTTTAATGGAAATAATTTAACGCAAGTACATTCATTAAAGGGTTTTTATCAACAGTCGTCTTTTGGAAAGCTAAACATCGAAGGTGTTGTAACTGAACCATTTAGAACCCAATACAGCGCGAGTTATTATGAGAATCTAACATCGGTTGATCCGAACACTGTCATCATTGATGAATTAATGTCCTTCCTGGATGACGCTTATGATTTTAATGACTTTGATTTAAATGGCGATCAACAACTCGATGGTCTTTACATGATTTATAACCATCCTGCTGGTGATTGGAGTAGTTTCTTTTGGGCCTATTTGTATTCATATTTTGGTTCACAGTCCGCAGATGGTGTATCACCTTCTTCTTATGTTTGGATGCCTTATGAATTTTTATTTTATAACAATCAATTAGATACCTCGACATTGATTCATGAAACCGGTCATAAACTAGGCTTAGAAGATTATTACGACTATGCAGCAGATGACGGTTCCAATAACGAATGGGGATTGGGTGGGGCTGATATGATGGACGCGAGTGTGGGTGATCATAATCCCTTTTCTAAACTTGTATTGGGTTGGATTGATCCAAAGGTAGTCGATGAAAGCATGGATGTGACATTAAGGCCTTATATCACAACAGGAGACGCCTTGATTATCACCGATCAATGGAACGGAACTTTGTTTGATGAATATCTCGTTGCCATGTATTACACACCAACAGGTTTATACGAAGGCTTAGAGGATTATTTTTTTGATGGACAATCTGGTTTAATTCTTTACCATGTTGATGCAAGACTTGGCCCTAATCAAAGTGAAAATTATCCCACTTACTTCTTAAATAACAATACAGATTCCACTCATAAATTAATTAAATTCATTGAAGCAGATGGCAATAATTCGTTATATTTAAAGACACCAAAGGGTTGGATGTGGGCGAGTGATGTCTATCAACCAGGTGATATTTTTGGAAGCACGGTAAATATCGGTTATCGTTGGAATCAAACCAATCGAGGAGATGTGCCTTTCACCATTCGTATCAATCAAGAAGCAGTCGGACAAGATGAATTAAGTATCAGCATTCGGTTTTAATATGGAGCACTTAAGAAATTTAAATGTATTTAATTTATGCTTTTATATCGCCAATCTCTTTTGGTTACTAGAATTTTTTGTTTTTCGAAATCGTCAAAAGGTAGGTCGCTTCCAAGAAACGAAATCGTTTTGGTTTTTAACAATCTCCATTCTATTTGTCATTGTGTTAACGATTTATTTCTCAAGAATGGGTTGGGGTTTGATAAAGTCCAACGCAATTTATCCTGTCTTTCAGATTAGTGCATTGACGCTTTATGGATTAGGATTGTGGCTTCGTTATCGAGGGTCTCACTTACTTGGTCGTCACTTCACTCGCCATGTTGCAGTTTCTTCTTCCATCAATCTTGTATCACACGGACCTTATCGATATTTACGTCATCCACTTTATTTGGGATTGTTTCTGATTAGCGTTGCCTTTCCGTTATATGTTGGCAATATGTATGCTTTCTTGTTAAGCCTTCCTTTGTTATGGTTAGTTTTTTCATGGAGAATGCACATTGAGGAAAAAGCTTTACGCTTAGTCCATCCTTCCTATGCTGCCTGGGCAAAAGCGCGTTATCGATTCATTCCTTATATCTATTAATATGAAAGATAAAATTCGGTGCAGTTGGGTTAAACTCAGCAACCCTTTATATGTTCAATACCACGATGAAGAATGGGGTAAACCCCTCTTCAATGATCAACGGCATTTTGAATACCTCATGTTAGAAACATTTCAGGCGGGATTATCTTGGGAAACCGTTTTAAATAAAAGAGAGGCTTATCAAAAAGCGTTGTGGCAATTTAATCCATTGCGTATCAGTGGGGCGACCCATCAAGATATCACCAGATGGATGGCGAATGCTGCACTCATCCGTCATCGTGGAAAGTTTCAGGCTGCAATCGACAATGCCAGAATCTTTCTCATGATACAAAAAGAATGTAAAAGCTTTCACCAATTCCTTCTTCAATACTTTCCAAAAGGAATCGTGAAAAACAATCCTCAATCATTAAAAGATTTACTAAGTGAATCAGAAGCATCCATTGCGATAAGTAAAGCATTAAAAAAGCGCGGGATGAAGTTTGTGGGACCCAAAATCATCTACGCGCATTTACAAGCAATTGGTTTGATTGACGATCATATGACCAACTGTTTTTGTAAGACTAAATCTTAATTAAAACTTTGTCACCATTTTTTTGTTGAATGTCCACTAACACAAGGGGTTTATGAAATTTCCTTAATCGTTTGATTTGTTGAAGGATCGCTTTTCTTTTTTCTTTTGGAAAACGTTTACCTTCATAACGAAAATATCTGAGGAAAGTGCTTAAGACTAATGGACCTGAAGGTAACCACAAAGATAATTTTATTTTTTGATTTTCTTTGATGAGAATACGCACAGTTTATTCCACCACAATCTCAACAAAATCCCCGTCTTTGGTTTCAATTTCTACAATTTTACCAATGACACCTTGTTCAACAAGCGCCATAATTTTATTAATATCGATATCCTTTAGTACATCTTTCCCATCGACTTTGGGTGTAACACCCATCTCTAAAGCGACTTTGACAAGTGGTAGGGGTAGATTCACCTTTACTTTGTCACCGTCACTGGATAAAACATTAATTCTAAACACCATTCGATCCATATCTTTTTTATTCTTATTTGAGACATCCACAGTAGGATGCTTTTCGTGCCCTAATAAGTAGTCCACCGATGTGTCAAAGATTTCTGCAAGCGTAGTGAGTAACGTCACATCTGGAAAGGAAACATCCTTTTCCCACTTACTCACGGCTTGTGGAGATACATTTAACTTCTTGGCGAGCTCTTCTTGTGTCCAACCCTTCTTCTTTCTTAACTCTGTGAGACGTTGTCCTAAACTTGTTTTCATAAATCTTCCTCTTTTCTACCTATATTATTCATCAACTTATTTTGTAATCCTAACGATTGTTAGTTGATAATTCAATGATTATTCTCTTATAGGTTGATTATAGAACAACTCATGGTTGAGAAGACATTGTGATGTGCTTTTTATTTGGCGAATTTTTGTCAGATATCATATAATCTTTTACGTTGAGACTTACTTAAATGAAACAAGGACTCAACCTTAGGAGGTGTGGTATGAAATCACAACCAATCCATCCAGATTTTGAAAAAATCTTATTAACTGAAAAAGAAATTGAAGACATTTGCAAAAATTTAGGCACTAAACTAAATAAAGATTATGCTGGAAAAGTTCCAACGATTCTTGCCGTATTAAAAGGCGTCACACCCTTTCTAACCGATCTATCCAAACAATTTAAATTTTATTGTGATTATGAATATGTGGCATCGAGTAGCTACCATGGGGGTGTCGTCACGTCTAACTGGGTTGAAATTTATTTATGGCCTCGCTTAACCCTTCGCAATAAAGACGTGTTGATTATCGAAGACATTGTAGATTCAGGATTAACCATTCAAAAAATAAAACAAAAAGCGATGAGTGAAGGTGCAAAGTCTGTCAAAGTTGTAACGCTTCTCG
>JBDLRZ010000057.1:0-6914 GCA_039799785.1 Bacillota bacterium
AGACGTGTTTGAAGTCGTGACACTGGAGATGGATGTGGTGGTACTACTCGGTGGAGAGCTGGAAGATGAACTTAAACTGGTAGAAAAACAACTCGATAACGTCAATGTAGCAAGGGCAGCAAGACGAATAGGAAAAAACCTTTTCATATGGATGCCTCCTTTTTGGGCATGCGGCTTTCGTCAATACATGTGGGCAACTTACAAGTTCAATGTATGCCTCACGATATGAAAAGTAAAGACATCAACCGAATATTTCGAAACAACTTTAGGATTGTTTTTTTAGATCGTCTACCGTGTCTTGAATGGTTTCCATAAAAGGTCGTGGTTGAAAACCAAAATCAATCGTTGCCTTGCTATGATCAAAGATGGCATTGGTTTGCATCGTCTGAAATGCGTAATACGTGAGTAATGGTTTCTTGCCACTGATCCAATAGTAGATTTTCAAAAAAGGAATCGCGAACCAAATTAACCAACGAGGTATATACACTCGAATCGGATGATGACCATTTGCCTCATCAATCATTTTCATTAACGTGTTAAAAGGTAAAAACGCATGGTTTAAAACATAGGCTTGGCCAATCCTTTTGGTTTCTGCAATCGTGATGATCGCATCTGCAACATCTCGAACATCCACAAAGTCATACCCACCTTTAAACCAAATATTCATCCGTTGTTGCATCGCTTCTTTGATCATCAAGGTTGTATAGCCTTTGCCTAAATCATTCGGTCCAATAAATCCTGCTGGGAATACAATCGATACAGGAAAATCACGCATCAAGTGATCTCGCCACACCATTTGAGTTGCTTCTGCTTTCGTCTTGGCATAAAAGCCTTTTACTTCTCGAGGGCAGGCAATATGGCTTTCATCGATCGCTTCACCGACTGGTAATTCTTTTAAAGCGTGAACCGAACTAACATAAATAACATGATCAAAATGATGGAGATGGGCTTGATTAAGAATATGTTGCGTACCTTCGACATTCACCCGATACGTGAGCGTATCTTTTCTCATTTGCGTGGTGACACGACTCGCTGCATGAATCAGGACTCGATAGCCATCATGGGGATGATTAAGCCATCGATCAATACTCGATTCATCGAGGATGTTACCTTCGACGATGATCACCTCTGGTGGTAAAGACGCTATGAGGGGATCGTGAGGGAGAACAAGCGCATAGACGGTATGTTTTTGAGCGATGAGTCGCCTTACTAAATGGTAACCTAAGTGACCGGTTGCACCGGTGATGAAGAAAGTCATAATCTTTCCTCCTCTTCTTTAGTGTAATCCCACTTAGTGCAATCGCTGCATTGAGGCCAAAGAAAAATAATTGAGTTGTCGATTCTTAGTTGAAGCAGTGAATTAGGCTGGTTTCTTATGAGACCAATTTTTAAAGAAAGACCAAAGGGTTTTGGGTAAACGTAAAATATCTTCTACAAGTGTTCCCATAAACGTAAATGCTTCATAATCAATTTTAATGGAAGGTTGTTGTACTTTCAGTTGTTTAATCATCGACTGTACCATCAACCGCGGACCACATAAGTAAACTTCTGTATCCGATGTTATGGAGTGACCTTTGAAAGTTAAATAACCTTGTTTTTTGGTGCCATGTAGATGAACTTTTACATTGGAATATTGTTTGGAGATGTCTTTTAAGAAATCCAGATGAACTGCTTCTTTTTCATGTCGATAAGCATAATAAAAATCAATCGATTGGGATAAAACAATGTCACTTCTTAAGGTTGCAAGGAATGGGGTAATCCCAATGCCACCTGCAATCCAGATTTGTTTGGGTCCACCCTTAGACATCGTTAAGGTTCCATATGCCGAGGTAATCGCAATGGTTGTACCGACCTTCAGCTTTTGAGACAGTGATTGGGTAAAATCACCCAAAACCTTGATCGTAAAATAAATTTTCTTGCCTTGTTTACCTGATAAGGAAAAAGGATGCGGTGCATCTTCAATGCCTTTTTGAAACACTTTGATAAACGCAAATTGTCCAGGCGTGTAACGATAAGGTCTTTTTAATGTTAATTCAATTTCAATCGTGGACTCATTCAATCGAACGAAGTTGGTGACCTTGCCTCGATTCATGAAGGCAAGCCATTGATAGGTGTAAACCATATGGGCTGATGCCACCATACCACCAATCGCAATGACCATCATGAAGATCGATAAGGGACTCAAATTAAACAAATCAAAGGTGGCAGAATAAAACGCATGATAGGAACCGAATATGAAAGGAATAATCATCAAGCGATGAATGAATCGCCAATGCTCGTACTTTAAAAATTTAGAAAGCATGGCAATTACGATTAAGGCAATAAAGATGGTTTGGGCGGTTTCCCCAGCATCATTCGCCTCACCTAATAACGCCGTTTCGACGTCAAAAACTTCGATAATGGCTTCAGATAGTTCTTCATGAATGGTAATGATAAATAATGGAAGGATAGCCAACCAACGATGATAAAAGTAGAGACGATCTAAACCACCAAACCAACGAATGAATAACTTGATTCGCATGGATAATAAGAAAACAATAAAAAAGCAAAGTAAGATGGCGCTGCCAATCGCTTGTGCAAGGATGGAATCAAACGGTTGGGGTACGATGGGTGTCGCTGTAAACCAAAGATAAAAATTAAGACCCATCAACGTGACAATAAACAAAAGTCCTCGCCAAGATTTCTTCAAAAAGATCATGATGATTTTTCCTCTTTCATGACTAAAGCGGTTAACGCTACTAAAACAATAAACATGGGTTCATACAACACCCGTTGAAAGAAGGCATACACAAATTCTCTAGGCCATTCCCATCCCATGATTTCAACATAAACCAAGACAATAAAAAAAGATAATAAGACGCTGACGACAGCAACATACTTGAGTGATGTTGTGCTGATACGTTTAGTTTGAATCAACCATGTGACAACACCCATCGATATCAAGATCAACGTCCAATACCCATAAAGTAATACATAATTTTCAAAAACCCACCAGGAATCAATCATTAAATATAACGTAGGTAGGACCACGATCAAAAAAGTGAAAGGTAACCATTTTCTTAAACGATGGGGTTGAAATGCAAGGAAACCATAGATGATTAATCGCAAGGTGATATTAACAAAACCCATATTGGTGAAGTCGATATCCCCTTTAAGGTTGATCCAAGAGAATTCTAACGATGCAATAGGGACGATGATAAAGTGAAACACCGTATCCAAGATAAAGACAATAAAAATTACCATCGCAAGGTAACGTTGAAATTTAACGGTTTCTTTTAGACGCATAACCATTTAACCATTATAGGGTTTGCTTTATTGGAAATACATTCACAATTTACCAATAAACGAAGAACCTTAGTTGTTAAATGTATAATTAGGGTAATCAAACATGAAATTATCAATCTTAGGTCAAGTCATTGTCGGCGTCAGTATCGCCTTTGGCGGCATTGCTACACCGATGATTCAACAGTATCAATCTCAACAACAACAAAATCAAACAAGCGACAATTGGTTACAACTTACTTTAGACGAATTATCGTTTTTTGATGGGTTGATGGGTAGACCTGCCTACATAGCCTATCAAGGATCTATTTATGACGTTACCAATGCATCTGGGTGGTCTAATGGTCGTCATGAAGGGATGCAATTAGCAGGTCTTGATTGCACTTCTATTTTGTCGACTGCACCTCATGGAACTTCCGTCTTAAATCAATTAATCATCATTGGAGAAATCGTCAATCAATCGATTGGATCAAGTATCGTGTCAAGTTTGGATGGTTCCTCTTTACCAATCAGCACACCTGATACGTGCGTTTGGATGGAAACCGATGATGCTCCTAGATTTGATCGTGATGAAGACGAAGATGAAGACGATGAGGATGATGACCACGATGACGAGGATGACGAGGATGAAGATGAAGACGAAGATGAGGATGAAGATGATGGCTATTGGTATTGCCCAAATGGATCAACCAGTCAAAACCTAACCTCTATTACACCAATTACCTCCTTACCAAACTCCCCATCGCAAAATGGTAAATACTATTTAACCCTTAGTGAATTGGCTTACTATGATGGCACCAACGGCAAACCAGCTTGGATTGCAGTATATGGAAACTTATACGATGTTACCAACGAAACCGCATGGAAAAATGGGGTTCATCGTGGTCTCCATTTAGGTGGCAAAGATGCAAGTTCCGCATTTGACAGTTCACCACATTCTCAATCCTTATTAAACAGCCTAACCCATATTGGTTATTTGATTCCATAATTTCAAATTCCGATTGGTTATTTTCAAAGGATGATAAATCTATCATTCTAACCAAATGGAATCCTAATGATAAGCGATCTTAGTTCTGATGATCATGAGACATAAGCAACAAACTAAATTAAGCGATGACCTAGATACTAAATTTTAAGACTGTTTATCTTTCATAGACGAATAAACTCAAAGGTTCAAGATTGCAAATCATTAGCAAATCAAAACATCGCATTCATCAATGTAATCATCAAATTAAACGAATGAACACAAAATTAAAAAAACCCAAGCTAAGCTTGGGTTTTCAATTCTTGAATGACGTTTCGTTATTCTTGAATAAAGATAAACGGATTAATCGTACCGATTGGATTATTCATCGCATTTAAATCAAGGAAAATCTTTGTATTATCTTCTTCTGGAAGCACTTGGGTAATAGAAGAGGTATAAGTGAGACCAGTTAAGAATGCCACACCACTTGCATCACCAATTAAAGTGCCAATTTCTTCAACGAGGATATTCATGGTATTACCATCTGCAACGGTCACATTCAAAATACTAAAGTTGACTTCATACGTCACATCTAATTCTTCGATCAACATCAAAGCATCACTATCAAGTTGTCCAACTAATCCACCCGTACTTTCAAAACTTATATCATAATTATGGAAATTAGAGGTAAAATTTTCAATCGAATAATCAAGTGATAAGTTTGAAGTGCCTGCAACAACAGTTACTTGACCACTGTCAACTTCACCAAATAACCCACCAACATCATAAACTGAGAAATCTGCGTTGCGTTGATTGGTCGATTCTGGGGCAAAGTTTTCTAGATTCACGGTCAAAGCTACATCCGTATCAACATTAAGGGCAAGCACACTAGAATCTTCTGTATAACCAATTAAACCACCAATATCGTAGAGATAAATATTAAAGGTATCAATTTTGCTTGGGACAGTTCCACTTAAATCGAGTGTCATCACGACCGATGAATTTGAAATTCGAACATCATTATCTTGCCCTAAATCTCCAATCATTCCACCCATACTATCTAATTCATAGTAGCGATTTTCAATGTTTTCAAGCGTTCCCATGCTTAATTCATAGGCTACATTAATGTCTGCATCTTTAATCATAATTTGGTTTGTATCCTCTAAAACATCGTTATCTCTATCTTCGACAACACCAATTAAACCACCATAAGCATTTCCATATTGTGAAGATTCTCCAGAGATTTCCTTGAGGCTAATGGTTGAGTTAACGGTCACATTTTCAAATATCCATTTATGACGATTTAAATTTAAACGACCAATTAAACCACCAAGGCCTTGGTCGCCATTGATATCAGCATTATTTGTGGAATTTGCGATGCGAATAATCGAACCTTCTTTGGCATAACCAATAAATCCACCAATGTCATTATTACCTTCAATGGTGCCGTTAACTTCAACATCATCCATAATTAAGATGCCATCGCGTCCATAGAAACCAAACACACCACCATTGTTATTGCCGTTGTATGCATTTAATTGGGTTAGTTCGGCTTGGACAGTGAGATCTTGAATAATGACCTTGCTATAACCAGCAATGTTACCAATGAAACCTGCAGAATGAGAATCAACTTTGCCTGTTAAATTTGAGGTTACTTTATATGCGAGTAAGGTAGAATTGCTTTGATGATTTCCTGCCGTACCACCAACTCGGTCGGTATCTGGTTTAACACCTTCTGTAACAGGACCAACGTTTAATTGGATGCTCGATTCATAAATTTCAAGATCGTAACTACCATCAACCCATCCATACATACCACCAGATCCATATATGGTTGAATCTGATTGAAATTGCGCATTGGCAACTTGAGTTCTGATGAATGCGGTATCGGAGTTGATTTCACCAATCAAACCTCCAACCTGAGTAATACGGTTAGTGCCTTTGAATGTTAAATTATCAGCGTAAACTTGGTCGATGATGACTTTTTCATTATTATTGTTGTTCGTCGTTCCTGCTAATGCGCCAGAATTATAGATTTCATTAGGGCTGGTGTAATTGAAGTTATTAAGGATAAGATTTTGGATGGTTGCACCTTCTAATTGATAAAAGATACCAGCATCAGAAATGTTGTTACCTGCATCAGTTGTGTTGATGTTGTAATTACTAATTGTGTAAGTTGCACCATCCAAGATACCAGTGAACGTACCGGTGACAACGTTATAACTATTATTAGGGATGTCAGGGGTAAAGGTAGTTAAATCAATATTTGAAGTTAAAACATACTTGCCAGCCAACGCTTCTGGGGTATCATCAATGGCTTGTAAATCGGCAAGTGATGCAACACCGACATAACCTTCATTGGCAATTAATCCTGCAGCATAGGTGGCAGCATTATCAACACTGATGCGACTACGATAATCAAATCTTAATGCTGGGGTATTATTAAAAACCCAATGGGAGTAAAGATTATTACCACCAGTGTTAACGGTGGAATTTCCACCCGAAATTTCTAGATCGAGAACTTGCCATTCAGTGTCGCCAATATATCGCCATTGAAGGACATTACCTTCGACTTGGAATTCAACTTCACGACCATCGGCACCGATTTCTCCAGCTTCCCCTGTTGAACCTTGGGGTCCTTGGGGTCCTGTTTGACCGGTTGGTCCTT
>JBDLRZ010000058.1:0-5899 GCA_039799785.1 Bacillota bacterium
AATTTAAAATTGCCGCGAAATCTTTTTTCCAAGTCAATCCATTTCAAACCGATAAACTCTATGCTCGAGCATTATCGATTGCAAATCTCACCCCAACTGACGTCGTACTGGATGCATACTCTGGTGTAGGTACGATAACGTTATTAGCAGCAAAACAAGCCAAGCATGTCACAGGTGTAGAGATAGTCAGAGACGCAGTGTTGAATGCAATTGAAAACGCTAAGTTGAATGAAATAAGAAATGTTTCCTTTATTGAAGCAGATGCTGCTCCTTACTTAGTGGAACGGGCTGCAAAAGGAAAAACCTATGATGTTTTATTTGTGGATCCACCTCGAAATGGTTGTGATGAAGCATTCTTAAGATCTGTGAAAGTCATAAAGCCCAAACGATTTGTTTATATATCTTGTGAGCCATCTTCACTTGCTAGAGACATTAAATATTTATCCGACACTTATGAAGTAAAGTACGTACAACCTGTGGATATGTTTTCGCAAACTTATCACGTTGAGACCGTTGTACTTCTAAATTTAAAAAATGAAATTTCAAAAAACGCATAAAATTTTTCTTAATTCCAGTCTAGCTTTTTTAACGCTTATTCTGGTTAGCCACTATTGTTTTTATGCAGTAACCGATGATATGTATTTAAATTATGAATTGCTCAATATGTTTCCTTTCGTTCATATGGTCTGGGGTCTTTGGTTCATCACTTTTTCCTTGTTTTTGATTTTCCAACTAAAGAAAAGCAAATATCTTATTGTGCCCCTTGTTATCTTCTTTTCTCTTGCCAACCTTTTGGTGGGCATTCTACGTCTTGATCGCTATTATGAAGTTCTAAGAAATGACAATCACAAAATTTATGTTGAGCATTATCAGTTTTTGTGGGCAAGATTTTATTACTTTTATTATGAGGTGAATGCTTTATATTCCATTTACATAAACTATATCAGTGAAGATGAAAATGAATCGTCGTATGAACTTGTAGGTGATCAGCTTATTTTACGAGAATTTAATGCTGAACCCTATGAGCTTTATGAAGAAAAAATTATCGATTTGTTATCATTGGCAGGATGAAACTTAAGAGGATTGTTGTACGGCCATACAACCCAACATGGCAATATGCTTTTAAATTGATTCGCAAACGATTACAAAGGGTTTTACATACTTCTGATGAACTCATTCATCATATTGGAAGCACAGCAGTTAAAGGGCTACCCGCTAAACCCATTATTGATATAGATGTAGAGATTGAATCCATCCAATCTTTTGAAGACACCAAACAAAAATTATATCGATTAGGTTATCACCATGTTGGTGATCAAGGAATTAAAGGACGAGAAGTGTTTAAATTAAAAAGATGGAACCTTCTTCCCAAACACCACCTGTATGTCTGTGTATCGGAATCGTCTGAACTCAAAAGACACCTTGCATTCCGTGATTATTTAATTGCACACCCCAAGACCAAAGAAGCCTATGGAAAACTCAAGTTGGAAGCAGCAAAAAAGCATCCATATGACATGGATGCTTATTTAAAGATGAAGGGTGAATTGATTAATAAAGTCTATCGAGAATTAGGGTTGGATTAAGCTAAGATGATGCCGATAAAGACCAACCAGGCCAATGTGGATTTACCGATTAAGCTTAACCACACATAACTCTTTTCACCATAGACATAATCTTTCCATTTGCCAACACGAGCATATTGTAAGATTTGGTTGAAGGCAAAGAGGTTAAAGACTAAGAAATAGAAACTTAAACCTGGTAAAACAAACCAAGGTAAGACGGATAAATCACCAATGTTTAACATATAGATGACGATAATAACCCAAGGAATTAAACCAGCGATCCAACCAATCCAATGAGCGGTCCAATCGGTTTTGGTACGGCCTGGAGGATTCATTTTTTCCATTAAGAGACCTAGTAAATTCATCACCGCGTTAATACCAAAGACACTGAGTAAACCTTCAATCGTGGTAACACCAAACATGATGGATAAGAGCACAATCATGATCGAAGAAGATAAAGCGTATTCATACCAACGTAAGGGATTGATTCCTTTTTCAACATTGGCGACATATTGTTTCTTAAATGGTACGGAGATTAAGAAGTGGAAGAGGGCACTTAATAAGATAAAGGCTGCGGCCAAAATTGCGACTGGAAGTTCAAACATCACTTCTTCAATCGGAGCGTACAAGCCTTCACCAACTGGTCCAAAGAAACGTCCAACAATTTCTGGTCTAAAGTCGCGGAATAACGGAACAGTTAAGGCAAGGATTAATAAGGCAATCCCTTGGACAAGGTGAACCAAGCCCATCTTCAAATTGAAACTAACTAATTTATTCATAGATTTCTCCTAGGAGCAATATATCACTATTAAAGATTTTCACAATTAAAAATGCTTATAAAAAGGAGGTAAACCAATAGGTTACTACTTTTTCTTGAGCACTTTTGATTTAGGTTGATAGATCCAACCCTTTTCAATAAAGAGTTTCCATAAGGCCATCGCATGACCTCTACCGAGTTTGTAATCTTTTGCTAACCAAGCACAAAAAATGGTGGCAGTTAAATCTGCATTTAAAACACCATCTTTTAAACCTTTGTTCTTGATGGCCTCAGGTGTGGTTTTGGTTATCGCCATAATGTTGGTGATATAAGCTTGAAATGACATAGGTATTACCTCTAACTTTCTTGTTGAATAAAGAGATGAAGGGGTCGATCACCCATTTGTTCCATAAGTGGGGCAATATCGTTGAAGAACAAATCCACATCTCGACCATTACTACTTCCGTCATTATATAAACGAATATTTTCTTCATTCGCGACAAATGCAGGAAAGTCTTCATAGGTTCCTTCATAGTTGTTTAAAAAAGAAAATCTGAATTCTCGACTATTCATGATACCTTCTCGGTTTTGAAACGAAAGTTCAAAGTTATAACTCTCAACACCATAAGAGGCAATTAAGTAACCCACATAATATTGATGAATGGTTTTATCATAAAAACCAAAGAGGCCTTGTGTATTCGAACCAACAAAAAAGGATTCGTTAACGTCAAAGATGCTTAGATTTTCAATAAAGTAGAAGTTTTCTAAGTCCTGAATGGTGACCGATTGTTCTGGATATTGTTGATTAAGAAATTTATCTAACATACTGAGTGGTGGTGTGAATTTAACATCTTGCCAATAAAATGCATTCATCGATAAATCAATCGTCAGCGTGTAAGCGTTGTTACGATAAACCTCATACTTAAAGCGATCGGGTCCTATTTTATAGAGGATATATTTATCACCTTGATGCAAAACGTATTGATCTAATTCGACATTGATTTCTCTTAAATTAAATAAATCATTTGGAATACCACTTGGGTCTTCGTGGTAAAGCATCCGTTGAACAAAATATAAGTTGTTATCTGGATATCCAAGATCGTTGAGTAAACCAACCAATCCCAAATTAACATCACCATTTTCGTTTAATAAAAATTGTTCAAGATGTTCAAAAACAAGTGTCATTTCAACATTGGTCATTAAACCACCGCTGATGTTTCTAGATTCCAATTCATTAATGATAGATGGATCGTTAATCAAGTAACAATTCTCTTCACCATAACAAGCATCATTGACTAAACCAGTTGGTCCACCTAATAAAACAACCCCAACACTAACAGCCAAAGCCACACTTGCGCTTGCCGCAATAATCGGTTTGAGAGGTAATTTCTTTTGTTCAAGTTTTTCAAGTTCGGTTTTATCATTAAAATAATCTAAAGGTATTTCGAAATAAACACAAATGAGTTTCAGACTATTAATATGAATCTGTCTTGTGCCCTTTTCCCAATTACTAACGGTCGTATTCTTCACAAAGATAGCCTTTGCTAACTCCGCTTGAGAGATGCCTTTTTTGGTTCTTAATTGGCGAAGTTTTTCACCGATGATGTTTTGTTGTTTCATATGATTTTGTTCAATAGATAACTACATCAATTTTAAAATGATTATCTAAGAGTGGGTTAAATACATCAAATAATTCAATGAAGGTGTCTTCAATAGATTGGTTGTTTAAGTCAGTGTGCAATATAGGTTGTGTCGAAGTCCAATCCAACCACGCTCGCAGTGATAATGATTCCCCCAACACATCTTCAGTTATACGATAAGATATACTACCACCCGAAATCGGGTTAACCAATCCAGTCAATCCGTAGTCATAAACCGTCAAATTTAAAGAAGGTGAAAAAGTTTCGTAACCACCATTATGACTCGCACTTATTAAATATGTTTTCGTTGAATTTTTTGGATAATGTTGGATTGAAAAAAAAGGCACGTTTAATTCGTACATTGGGTCACCCTTCATATAATAATAAAAACCAGATTGCGTAATGTATAGACCCTCTGAAGCCTCTAAAAAATTCACATCCATTCTCATGGATTCGTTTTCATAGAGATAAGGACTTGTATTAAAGATGCTTTCAAATGGATAATTTTCAACAAAGTAATCGTAAATAAGTTTTGGTGAAATATAACTTTTTTCACCAAAGTAAATGGTGTTCAACTCAAGCTGAATGTTGAAAACATATTCCTGTGTGCTATAAATTTCATACTTAAATACATCGGCAGATACTTTATAAATTATATGCTTTTCAAGATTAAATCCTGAACCCGTATAAAACAATTGATTGGTTTCGGGGTTGATTAAATCTAGATTGAAGACTGTCAGATTGGGAAATGGACTAGGTTGATTTGGATTATAAAAGTCATTCACCAAGCCTTCTAAATTAGTAATAATTTCAGCGTTTTCCGAAGGGAAGTTCAAGTAATAATTTTTTGTAAAAATTTCTTGCATTTTTTGATAATTGAATCGGTGCGCTTCCGATCCCGTTGTATATGTCTCCAAAAAGGTTTTTAACTTATTCATTTCAACATTCGTCATAAGCCCACCACTTATATTCCTTGAAGAAAGTTCACTAGCAATGGAAGGATCTTCGATTAAATAGCACACGAGTTCGCCATAACAAGCTTCGTTGTTTAAGTTCGCTCTTCCGTTTAAAGCAACAACAGTTAAACTCACCAACATTGCCACAGCAGCGCTTCCAGCCAATAAAGTTTTGATAGGGACTTTTCGCCATGATTCTGTTTTTTCTTCTACTTCTAAAAAGTAACTAACGGGAACACCAAAAAAATCACTTAAGGATTTTAGGTTATCGGTTTGGATTTTTCGAGTACCCTTTTCCCAGTTACTAATCGTGGTATTTTTAACAAAAATAGCATCAGCTAATGATGCTTGACTTACTTTTCTTTTGACTCTTAATTGCCGGAGTCTTTCTCCGGGTTCTATTTTGGGTTTCATTGTCATTATTATAAATTAAAATTATATTTAGATTTTATTAATTTAATCTAGATTGGTATAGTAGTTATATGCCACTCGATATCACCAACAATTCCATTGAATCCTATATCAAAAATCTTCCAGAAAATAGAAGAAGTGACATCCTTTGGCTTGTTCAACAAATGGAAACAATCTCAAAAAGAAAGCCCAAACTCTGGGGTTCGATCATTGGATTTGGTAGACTCTATTATCGTTATCCTACAGGGAATGATGGATATATGCCTATAATTGCGCTATCCAGTCGTAAACAGGCAATCACCCTATATTTATCTTTTGACTTAGAAAAGGAAAGTGAATTAAAAAATCTAGGTACGTTTAAAATTGGAAAAAGTTGTCTTTATATAAAAAAGCTAGCAGACGTTAATCTTAAAGTTTTGACAACCATCATCAAGAAAGCTTTTATTCAATCGCTCGCATATGACTTTGTAAAAGCCATTGAATAATAATTAGATTCTAGTTTTGATTTGAGAACGATAGATGTTGGCATATGTCCCATTATTAGAAATTAATTGTTTATGCGTTCCTTCTTCA
>JBDLRZ010000059.1:0-3816 GCA_039799785.1 Bacillota bacterium
ATAGCAGCAATAAAGAATGGTGTAACAGTGAAGTCTCGTGACACCACTTCTCTGACTTTTCTTAATAAGTCAGGGATGGCAATGACCGTCACCAATGCAGTGTCCTTAATTAACGTAATCCATTCGTTAGCAAAGACAGGCAATTGACTACGAAGCGCTTGCGGTATGAGCACTTTCTGAAAGGTGTAAGATGCACTTGCACCCATCACAAAGGCACTTTCTTCTTGTTCAATCGGTAATGCTTCTAATCCAGCACGAACAATTTCCACAAAGTAGGCTGTGTAATTAATGGCAAACCCATAGACGGCAACCGCGTATCGATCAACTGCAATCCCCATCGCAGGCAATCCAAACATGAAGAAGAACAGTTGCAGCATTAAAGGGGTGCCACGAAACAGCCAAGTATAGAAGTTAATGAAAGGTCTTGTTACATTCACGAACCGATACACAGCTGATATTAATAAACTTAAAGGGGTAGCAATCAATAAGGTGACTGTAAAGAGTTGAATGCTATACCACGCGCCATCCCAAAGATAGCGCGTGGTTTCTAACCAATAATTAAGCGACACGGTCTAAGAAGACATCTTCGGCAAACCATTCTTGGGCAATGGCTAAGGCGTCGCCGGATTCAATGAGATCAAATAAGGTATCGTTGACAGTATCACGAATCGTGGTATTGCCTAAACGGAAACCGATGCCATAAAATTCATCGCCTAAGGTTTCGGTCATGACGCGGTATTCACCAGGATTTTGTGAGATAAGGTAGCGGCCATAAATTTCATCGACGACGACTGCGTCAACATTTCCAGCATTTAATTCCAGTAAGGCGTCATTAAATGTATCGGTGGTAATCAATGTTAAATCTTCAAAAATTGCATTTGCCTTGATTGCATCTTCTGAAGCACTACCTAATTGAGCAGCAACTGTTGTGCCATCTAATTCTGCAATGGTATCAATCGTTGCATCTGCTTTTGTTAAAACAATTTGACGGTTTGAAATATAAGGATCCGAGAAGAGCATTTCTAATCTTCTTGGTTCGGTAATGGTTAAACCATTCCAAATCATATCGATATTACCGGCATCAAGTTCTAAGACTTTTGCAGCCCAGTCAATGGGTTGGAAACGAACTTCGATGTCGAGGGTTTCAAAGACGAGCTTAGCAAGGTCCACATCGAATCCCACTAATTCATTTTGATCATTACGGAAACCCATTGGTGCAAAGGTATCATCAAGGCCAACGATGACGTAACCACGATCCACAAGGGCATCAAAGGTTGTTGGAATGCTGGGTACTCCGCAACTAGCTAGACCGACAACGGCGAATAAACTAACGGCTGATTTTTGTACGCTATTCATATTAGTGTACCTCCATAGTTCACTAATATACTTTAACGCTTTAGCAAAGTAAAGCAATAAACACTTGAAGTGATTATTTTGTTTTCTTTAATGCCCGTTGATAACCGTCTGCACCATACAATAAAGCCCGATTTACACGGGAAATGGTGGCACTTGAAGCTTTGGTAAGTTTGACAATTTCTACATATGACTTCTTTTCATTTAAAAGTCGAGCCACTTCAAAACGAACTGCTAAGTCCTGTAATTCTTTAATCGTACAAACATCTTCAAAGAAGCGATAACATGCCTCAACATCTTCAAGTTTCAGAATGGTTTGAAACAATTGATCGATCAGTGCTGATTTTAATTTTGATTGGTACATGTTGAACTCCTATTGTTATTTTAATGCTTTTCAAGGGTTTTGGTTTAACGATTTAAATCATTAAAGCACTGAAAAGGAAATAGATAGCATTTTGACCCTATTTAGCATATGCTTATCTCGTTTGGAAAGTACATTATGAAAGTAAGAAACATTGCCATTATTGCCCACGTTGACCACGGAAAGACCACGATGGTGGATCAGTTATTTAAATCTGCCAATATGTTTAGAGACAATCAAGCGACCAATGAAAGAATGATGGATAATAACGCGATTGAAAAAGAACGCGGCATTACCATTCTTGCCAAAGCCACCGGTCTTCAATATAAAGATTTTAAGATTAATATTTTGGATACCCCAGGACACGCAGACTTTGGTGGTGAAGTTGAACGCATCATGAACATGGTGGACGGTTGCCTTCTACTCATTGATGCTTTAGAAGGCCCAATGCCACAAACCCGATTTGTCTTAAAGAAAGCCTTAGAAGCCAATGTTAAACCGATTGTTGTGATTAACAAAGTGGATCGTCCTAACATCAATTTAACGAAAGTCGTCAACGATGTTTTATCCTTATTTATTGAACTCAATGCCCCTGAAGCATTTTTAGATTTTAAAGTCGTGTATGCATCTGGTTTACAAGGGACCTGCAGTTTTGAACCAGACCTTTCAACTCAGAAAAAAGGTTTTGGACCTGTCTTTGATTTGATCATTACTGAAATTCCTTCACCTCGCGTATTTCCTGAAGGCACCTTACAATTTCAACCTAGTTTAATTGACTATAACGATTTCGTCGGTCGTATTGGAATTGGGATTGTCAAATCAGGAACCTTAAAAATTCAAGAAGGTTATACGTTATCTCGGCTGGATGGTAGTTTAAAACCTGTTAAAGTTTTAAAAATGTTTACGTTTGTCGGTCTTGACCGTCAAGAACGAGACATCGCACAAGCTGGCGATATTATCGGTATCGCAGGTATTGCAGACATCAACGTTGGTGAAACCTTATGTCAGAATGATGATGTTCGCCCATTACCACCGATTGCGATATCTGAACCAACCTTACAAATGACGTTCGCCCCAAATTCTTCACCATTCGTTGGTAAATCCGGAAAGTTTGTCACTTACCGTCAAATTCAACAACGATTGATGAAAGAATCCCAACGCGATGTCGCATTGCGTGTAGACAACATTTTAAATGAAGATGCTTTATTAGTCTCAGGACGAGGAGAATTACACTTAGGGATTCTCATCGAAAATATGCGACGAGAAGGTTTTGAACTTGAAGTCAGTAAACCTCGCGTTATTATCAAAGAAATTAATGGCACGTTATGTGAACCGTATGAAGAACTCGTCATGGATATTCCTCATGAATATTTAGGTAGCATCATGGATTATGTTTCCCCACGACAAGGTGAATTGTTACACATGGAACAAGGGGATGTCACCACACGCTTAACCTATGATATTCCGACTGCAGGTTTAATTGGGATGAATACAGACTTTATGACCTTAACCAAAGGTTTTGGTATTTTATCTCACGTTTATAAAGATCACCGTCCTCGCACCAATTACACGAATAAAGGTCACCATCAAGGTGTATTAATCGCATCTGAAACCGGTATGGCTACAACGTATTCCATTGAAAATCTTGAGGATCGCGGTGTGATGTTTATCACCCCTGGTACCGATGTGTATGAAGGCATGATTGTTGGAGAAAATAAATACCCACGGGATTTAATCGTGAACGTTGTGAAAGCAAAAGCCCTCACGAATATGCGGATGGCGAATAAAGAATTAAAAGTAGTCTTAAAAGCACCTCGCAAAATGTCTTTAGAAACCTGCTTAGCGTATATGAACGAAGATGAACTTGTGGAAATTACCCCAGAAGCATTCCGTTTAAGAAAGAAATATTTAAAAGAAAACGAACGTAAGCGCGCGAATTATCAAGAAAGTGAATCGGATCAAGCAGGAGAATAAGTTGACCAAACGCCGGTGGATTTCGTTCCTTTATCCAGACAATCTCCACAATATTCTAGACTCGACCAAGATGTAATCGTCAATAATGCATCATCTCCAGGGTAGGTATAATCAATGGTCATATTCCA
>JBDLRZ010000060.1:0-3025 GCA_039799785.1 Bacillota bacterium
AGTGTGCAAATGATTTTAGAAGGTAAAGGCGACAAATTACCAGAAGGTGCCTTCCTTTATGTTGGCACATTTGAAGACGCGATTGCCAAGGCTGAAACCTTAAAGTAATATGAATTTCCCTGTATTGATCATTACACCAAAACGAAAAGTATTCGACGATCAAGTTGAACTTTTAAGTGTGATAACAACAGCAGGTCAATTAGGGATACTTGCAAATCACACACCATTACTCACGATACTTAAAACAGGACCCATGCATATCATCGCTGGTAAAAAAACAACATACTTTGCTGTTTCAGGTGGTGTGCTCTCCGTTCAAAAAAATCAAACGATTTTACTGGTAGATGCGATTGAACGCGCAGATGAAATTGATGTCACACGTGCAAAAGATGCTTTGAAACGTGCAGAAGAAAGATTAAAAGAAAAGACTGAAAAAATTGATGAAGCTAGAGCAAAAGCTGCATTAGCTAGAGCCTTAAATCGTATTCAGGTTGCCGAATCGAACAATAAGCGTTAATTAAGGATTTCGTTTAAATCCGTCTTTACGAGGTGGAAACCTTGAAGGACGTGAGCCACTACGTTGAGGACGTTGTCCCCATGATGGTTTAGAACCATATGATTTTTCGTATGAAGGTTTAGCATCTGTATTGGCAGGACGTGCATAACTCGAACCTTTTGAAGCATTGTTATCACGATAACCTTCTGTTTTAGGTTTATCTTGGCGATCTCCATAAGGACGATTACCATAAGATCGACGTGGTTCTCTTGGACCACTTGACGAAGAAGGATAATGGCCTTGGCCACCACCGCTAGGACGACGGTGTCTAGCAAATCCAGTACGATCGCCAGCATCATCTCCACCATGAATCACGAGGGTTGGATCAAAGACAAAGTCCTTTAAAGGTTGTGGATTTAAATTCATACCAGTATGACGATTAATCATATGTAATAAACCACTTTCTTCTCTTGAAACTAAATTAATAACATCGCCAGAGAATCCGGCTCTTCCAGTTCTTCCAGTTCGGTGTAAGAATGCTTCAGCCGTTTCTGGCATATCAAAGTTAATGACATGTGAAAGTTTATCGATATCGATACCGCGACTTGCTAAATCGGTTGCAACTAAAATTCGCACGTGTTTTTCTTTAAATTTTTTCATTGCGAATTGTCGTTGAGCTTGAGATTGATTTCCATGAAGTTCTACAACTTGATGACCTTGATGGGTTAGATTTAACGCTGTACGTTTCGCACCTCGTTTGGTACGAACGAAAATCAATACTGATTTTAATGCTTCATTTTTAAGGAGATGCATTAATAAAGATAACTTCTGATTCTTTTCGATTTTGATGGTTTGATGATTAATCTTTTGTAATGGTTGGCTTACTGGCGTAATGGCAATTCGAACAGGATCATGTAAAAAAGAGGATGCTAAATTGGCAATTTGTTCTGGCATGGTCGCCGAAAATAAAGCAGCTTGTCTAGGTTTAGGAATGGAAGCTAAGATCGTCTTCACATCAGGTAAAAAACCCATGTCTAACATTTGATCAGCTTCATCTAAGACGACCATTTTAATATGGGAGGGATGAAAAATTCTTTCTCTCATTAAATCCAACAAACGACCAGGAGTGGCAACGGCAATATCAACACCTTGTCTAAGCGCATTGATTTGACCAAATTTTGAAAAGCCACCAAAAAACATCCCGATTCTTAAATTATTAAACCGAGATAATTGCATCAGTGTTTCTTGAATTTGAACAGCAAGTTCACGCGTTGGAACAATCACTAAAGCTCGAACAACTCGCTTTTCAAGTTTTGGTAAACCCGCAAGTAATTGAATCATCGGTAATGCAAATGCTGCTGTTTTACCAGTACCCGTTTGCGCAGTACCTAAAACATCTTTTCCAGCAATTAAAACTGGAATTGCTTTTTCTTGAATAGGTGTAGGAACGGTATAACCAGCTTTTTCAACTGATTTTAATAAAGATTCAGATAAGCCTAAATTCGTAAATGACATAGTTTCTCCTTGGTGATGATCCACCAAGCAGTAAGCTAGGAATCATAAACACACGTACGACTATAACACACAAGAGTGTGATTAGATATGAGATTTCATCCAAGTGATACGTTGCGTTAAGAAATTGCGAAGGTATTCAAACTGTTGTGTCATGTTGGTCATCGGGCGAAGGGGCTCAGGTATTGGACACCATCCTTCACATTGATCCATCGGCCATAATTGAAAATTATCTTCACTCAAGGTTATCAAACGCGTTTCATTGAGTTGGAGCCATTCGAGGATAC
Organism: Bacillota bacterium; assembly: GCA_039799785.1. Classification (GTDB taxonomy): domain Bacteria; phylum Bacillota_I; class Bacilli_A; order RFN20; family CAG-826; genus UBA970. Next base: position 2,296 of record JBDLRZ010000060.1, read on the forward strand.
TTGGTAACACTTCATCTTCAAACGCATTTAGTTTTACTTTAAAGCGATTTTTTATCGCTGGTATCTGCATCATTAACGTAAACAATTCATTCTTTTCATAGGTTGCCCAACCCCAATGACCTTCAGGACCATATTCAATATAATCCGCGTTTCCATAAGCTAAATCGAAATCCCATAAAGGCATGTGTTTGATTTTGCCACCAGTTTCTTTGACCATATAAACCGAACCCCAGCCCACATCAACATTCTTAGCAATTTCTTGAATCATAAAATAATCAATCCAATTTTCAACATCCATGTAGGTTTCATAATTTTGTTTTTGAATTAATGCTTGGCGTGTTGAGGTTAAATAATTATTGATAAAACGGGTATGGCGAAATTGATAACCAGTGCCTAGTGGATTCGGTTCTTTAATCGCGTAAGGACGATCGTTGATTCTAAACCATTCAAGATTTTCATTACCTTGGTTTTGTACATATACTTGATAATCTAACTCAATCATAAAACCGGCATCATCAAGCGTAAGATTGGGTTCAATATTCAGTCGATTTTTAGAAAACTCAACCCGTTCAATGAGTAAATATTGTCCTAGGTAACCTTGATTAATAAACAAATCAACAAAGCGATAATCGAGGGAATAAAGCGTGGAAGGGAAGAATTGACTCATATAGGCGGTTAGACTATTTCTGACAAGAGAACGATCGATATAATTTGCTAACAAAATATAATT